>JAJRPY010000139.1 GCA_024280535.1 Gammaproteobacteria bacterium
TGAAGGCAGTATTGCATTAAAGGCAGCGCTGGATTGCCAGCGTTGTTTGAATGAAGTCAAACTGCCGATAAACGCTATGTTTAAATTGGCGTTTATTATTCATGAAAATCAGGCTGACGAATTAGACGCCAGCTTTGAGACAATTCTACATACAGATGAAGAATTTTCAACAATAGAATTTATAACGGATGAGGTGCTAATAACCATTCCAATGATACCGATGCATGCACATGACTGCCAATCGTATCAGGATAAAAGCCCAATAATAGAGCAAAAGCGTGAAAACCCTTTTGCAATTTTAAAACAATTAAAAAATTCAAACAGGAGTCAATAAAATGGCAGTACAAAAAAGTAGAAAAACCCCTTCAAAAAGAGGCATGCGCCGTTCACACAACGCACTAACCACCCCAGCATTATCAGAAGATCAAGAAACTGGCGAGATTCATCTACGCCACCACATCACTGCTGACGGCTACTATCGTGGCAAAAAAGTTGTCAACACTAAAGAGATTGAAGAAATAGTCGAAGAAACCGAAGAAGTCGCTCAATAGTTTATGACGATTAAGGTATCCATTGATACCTCAGGGGGAGATTACGGAATACCAGTTACCATAGCAGCAGGTATCAAAGCTTTGGGGCTGTTCCAAGATTTGCAACTCACCTTTGTAGGCGATCAAACTCGTATTCAAACTGAGATTAGCAAGCACTCTTCTGCTGGCAAACTCTCCAGCAGAATTCAAATTGTCCATACTACAGAAGTGGTATTAATGGATGAATCCCCTGCAATTGCCCTACGCAAGAAAAAAGATTCTTCGATGCGGGTTGCTATCAATCTTGTTAGCTCAAATCAGGTGGATGCCTGTGTTAGCGCTGGCAATACTGGCGCACTGATGGCCATCTCTCGTTTTGTATTAAAAACCATTAAGGGCATTGATAGACCAGCGATTATGGGGCGTATGCCTACTACAACGGGTCATATCCATATGCTGGATCTTGGGGCAAATGTTGATTCAAGCCCAGAGGCACTATTAGAATTTGCCACCATGGGTTCAATCGCTGTTGAACAGACCGAAAATATCAAACAACCTACGGTTGGGCTTTTAAACATTGGCGAAGAAGAGATGAAAGGCAACGACAAAATCAAAAAAACTTCAGCCTTATTAAAAGCCTCAAACTTAAATTATTATGGCTTTGTTGAAGGTGATGATATTTATAAAGGCACGGTGGATTTGGTTGTATGCGATGGATTTGAAGGCAATATTGCCCTAAAAGCCAGCGAAGGGGTCGCCAGCATGATGGGGCATTACCTCAAGCGCGCCTTTACACGCAATTGGGCAAGTAAACTGGTGGCACTGATTGCTACCCCTGTATTAAAAGAGTTCAAATCCAGCCTTGATCCGGGAAAATACAACGGTGCCAGCCTATTAGGATTGCGCGGTATTGTGGTTAAAAGCCATGGTGGTGCCGATACAGAATCTTTCTTGGTGGCAATATCTGAGGCCTATCTTGAGGCCAATGTCAATATTATTGATAAAATCTCCCAGCAAGTCTCTAAAGAATTAAAAAACCATGAATAGATTTGCTCGAATTATTGGCACGGGTAGTTACTTACCGCCGACCATTATTACCAACCAAGACTTATCACAAACCATTGATACCACGGATGAATGGATTACCACACGAACAGGCATCAAACAACGCCATCGTGTCACCACTGAAAGCACCTGCGATTTAGCCAAAATTGCCTCTAATAATGCCCTTGAAATGGCAGGTATTGATGCCTCTGAGTTGGATTTGATTATTCTGGCAACCACCACCCCTGATAAAATTTTCCCTGCCACTGCCACCATGCTTCAACAGGCTATCGGCGCCTCATGCCCTGCCTTTGACTTGCAATCTGTCTGCGCAGGCTTTATTTTTGCCTTAACCACTGCTGAGCAATATATCAAAACAGGCGCTGCCAACAAGGTGCTGGTAGTAGGCAGTGAAACTTTATCCAGAATTGTGGACTGGAGTGATCGCTCAACTGCCATTTTATTTGGCGACGGCGCCGGCGCTGTTGTCCTTAGTGGTAGCGAAGAAACGGGCATCCTTCATTCCAAATTATTAAGTGATGGCAGTTATTTGTCGTCATTACATGTGAGCAATAATTTTATTAACGAATCCGGATTTATTAAAATGACCGGCAATGAGGTCTTTAAAATTGCCGTTAGTCGCCTATCACTACTTGCCGAGCAAACTTTAATTGACGCAGGCATAACCACCGATGAATTAGATTGGATGGTGCCTCATCAGGCTAATATTCGAATCATATCAGCCGTAGCCAAACGCATCAAAACACCTATGAGCAAGGTTATCGTTACCTTAGAAAATCACGGCAACACATCTGCCGCCTCCATTCCACTGGCACTCGACACTGCTGTTCGCGATGGCAGAATTAAAAAAGGTGACAAACTGCTCATGGAAGGCATTGGCGGCGGTTTCAGCTGGGGCAGTATTTTAGTGCAATTCTAGCATCTGATTTTGGCAACGCTACCTTTTTGTAGAAAAACCAGCCATTAACAACCCTCCCTTACACCAAATATTAAGTGCTAGAAAATTAATAAAATGGTATTTTAACGACCATTCATCTTGATTAAAATGACCTCATTTGCAATTTTTTAATCAACAATTGCAAACTACTTGCGTCCACACTCAACA
>JAJRPY010000140.1 GCA_024280535.1 Gammaproteobacteria bacterium
GCTTAAAGGTGCACTGCCCGTATTGCTTGCGCTTTATTTAGGTTTTGATTTGGTTGATGCGACTTGGGTGGCACTGGCTGCTTTTTTAGGCCATGTTTATCCCGTGTTTTTTGGTTTTAAAGGCGGTAAAGGTGTGGCTACTTTCTTAGGCGCCCTGTTTGCACTAGGATTAACCATAGGCGCAAGTTTTGCATTGATTTGGGTGTTTGTTGCCAAAGTGTTAAAAATTTCCTCTCTATCAGCATTGATTGCCACTTTATTGTCCCCAGTATTTTTCTATTTTTTAAGTGACAACCTACAAGCAACTTACATTATTATATTAATCAGTGTGTGGATTTTCATCACCCATAAAAATAATATCAAACGTATGCTTTCAGGTGATGAGGACTCAATTAAGTCTTAACATTAATACCTTTTTTAAGCAGATAAAAAGCAAGCAATGCCAACATTATTATCATCGAAGTCAGCACCGTAATAGAGACCAAAAAATCAGTCGTCGCATTGCCTAAAAAACCCATTCTAAAACTATCAACCATATAATAAATTGGATTAAATTTGCTCAACATTTGCCAAAACTCTGGCAGAATATCAACACTATAAAACATACCACCCAGATAAATCATTGGCATCAAAATAAACGTAGGCACAATGGATATATCATCAAATGATTGGGCAAAAATCGCATTAATAAACCCTGCCAAAGAAAACAAAACAGCGGTTAGCAAAAACGTAATCAGCACAATGCCAATACTATAAATTTGCAATTCTACAAAAAAAGACACGGCAATAAATACACCAAAACCCACCGCAAACCCTCGAGCCACACCGCCAGATACATAGCCCAATAAAATCACCCAATAAGACACAGGGGAGATTAGTAATTCTTCAATACTATGATTAAATTTTGCCAAAAAAAACGAAGAAACTGTATTGGCATAAGCATTTTGGATAACCGTCATTAAAATAATCCCTGGAATAATAAAATGCAAATAATCCACGCCTTGCATAGCCCCAATACGCTCACCCATCAAACCACCAAAAATCAACAGATATAACGAGGTGGTAATAATAGGCGGGAAAATCGTTTGCACCCAAATACGTGAAAAGCGCAAAATTTCTTTAACAACAATGGTTTTATAAGCAATCCACATATTATTTTTGCTTTGAAGTTAAGTGTAAAAATAATGTTTCTAAGCGATTTTGCGTGCTTTTAACATGCTCAATTTCAATGCCTTTTAAGCTCAATTCACTCAGCGCTTGGCTAATGCTCATACCGTCTAACACCACTTGTATTGAATGATTATCCAACTTTTCAATAGCAAAATCAACTGCCGGCAACACCGATGGCAACGGCTCAACACTCTCTAAAATAAGCACTTGCTTGGCAACTTTAGCCAATAAATCTTTCATACTACTTTGTTCAATCACTTGCCCCTTATCCAAAATGGCAATATGACGACATAGTAATTCAGCCTCTTCTAAATAATGCGTGGTGAGAATAATCGTCATCCCCTGTTCGTTAAGCTCTGTTAAAAACGCCCACATAGAATGACGAATTTCAACATCAACGCCGGCACTCGGCTCATCAAGAATTAAAATTTTTGGCTGATGTATCAACGCTCTAGCCAACATCAGCCGTCTTTTCATACCCCCCGACAAGGACTTTGCTATATCTAAACGCCTATCCCAAAGCTCTACACGCTTTAACAATATTTCAGCCCTACTCTTGGCCAAGTGACGATCAATGCCGTAATAGCCAGCCTGATTGATTAAAATTTCTTCAATCGGCTCAAACAGATTAAAGTTAAATTCTTGTGGCATCAGTCCAATCATCCGTTTCACTTGATTAAGATTGGTTGATTGCTCCAATCCCAGCACAGATATACTGCCCGAAGTTTTGTTTAACAAGGCGCAAATAATGCCAATCATGGTGGTTTTTCCCGCACCGTTACTGCCCAATAGCGCAAAAAAATCACCCTGCTCAACGCGTAGATTAACCTTGGACAATGCCGATATATTATTAGCATAGGTTTTGGTTAAATTTGAAATTAACAGGGCAGCTGGCATGGTGTCGTAAAATCCTATAAAAATGATGCAAAAAAATCTGATTAAAAGTATTTTAACATTTATTACCTTTTACAAGCTATTTTTGCGATAATTATCCTCTTTAAATGAGTAATGAAATTTATAAGTATGTCTGCGATAAAAAATATAGAATTACCCGATATTGGTGACTTTGACGAAGTAGAAGTTATTGAAATTTTAGTGAATGTTGGCGACACAATCTCGGTTGATGACAGCATTTTAACCCTAGAAAGCGACAAAGCCTCTATGGAAATTCCCACCCCTAGTGCAGGTGTAGTCAGTAATATTAGTATCAATATTGGCGACAAAATTAAACAAGGTGATGTCTTAATCGGGCTTGAAATTTCCGAAGAAACAAGCACCGACGACAAAATAAACGATTCAGAAACAAACAATTCAAGCACAATTGAAGCAAAAACAGTCCCTATTGTTGTACCTGATATTGGTGATTTTGATGCCGTTGAGGTAATTGAAATCCTCGCCTCTGTTGGTGATGAACTGGCAGCAGAAGACAGCATTATCACCTTAGAAAGCGATAAAGCCTCTATGGAAATTCCCACCCCAATTGCTGGAAAAGTTGTAGAAATCAACATTAATTTAGGCGACAAACTCAACTTAGGCGATCTTATTTTAACCCTTGAACCTAGTGCCAGTACCCCATCAACTACCGCACCTGATCCCGTTGTAACAGCCCAAACATCTGCACCAACGCCAACGCCGATTCAAAAACCCTCAACAGTAGCACTAGACCCATCCATATCCACCTTACCACAAGGCGAATCCCATGCCTCACCCTCTATTCGAAAATTAGCAAGGGAATTGGGCGTTGATTTAAGCACTATTACTGGCAATGGTCCAAAAGGTAGAATTTTAGATGAAGATTTAAAAACCCATGTGAAACAAATCATCACCTCAGGCGGCGGCTCACTACCCAAAGTACCTGTGATAGATTTTACAAAATTTGGCGATACTGAAACAATAGCCCTATCCAAAATCAACAAACTGTCAGGCAAGCATTTAACCGCCTGCTGGCTAAACATCCCTCATGTGACTCAATTTGATGAGGTTAATATTGACCAAATGGAGCGTTTTAGACAGGCACAAAAAGCCAAAGGTGTCAAACTGACCCCGTTGGTATTCATTATGAAAGCAGTCGTTCAGGCATTAAAAAAACATCCACGTTTTAATGCCTCATTAGCAGCATCAGGCGAGCAACTTATTATTAAAAAATACTTTAACTTAGGTATTGCTATGGACACACCAAAAGGCTTGGTAGTACCCGTTATTAAAGATGTTGAGCAAAAATCATTAACCGAATTGGCCGCAGAATTAGCCGACACCTCCGCCAAAGCCCGTGATGGCAAACTCAAACCTGGCGATATGCAAGGCGCAGGATTTACCATTTCAAGCTTGGGCGGTATTGGTGGCACACAATTTACCCCGATTGTTAATGCCCCAGAAGTGGCTATTTTAGGCGTATCTCGCTCACAAACCAAGCCTATTTGGGATGGCGAAAACTTCATTCCAACCCTAACCCTGCCACTCGCCCTATCCTACGATCATCGCGTTATTGATGGCGCACAAGGTGGACGGTTTATGGCTGATTTGCATTCAATTCTACAAGATATTAGAGAAATTTTATTATGATTACCAAAACGCAAGTTGTTGTTATCGGATCTGGCCCAGGCGGCTATACCGCTGCCTTTAGGGCTGCTGATTTAGGCAAAAAAGTAACGCTGATTGAGCGCTATGAAGCACTTGGTGGCGTGTGCTTAAACGTGGGCTGCATTCCATCAAAGGCATTATTACACACCGCTCAGGTAATTAATGAAGCCACAGAATCAGCACATTTAGGCGTTACATTCCAACCGCCAAAAATTGATATTGATGGCGTTCGTAACAACAAAGAAAACATTGTCTCCAAACTAACAGACGGCATCAAAGCACTTGCCAAAGCAAGAAAAGTAACCGTAGTCACTGGCTATGGAAAATTTATCTCCAACACCCAAATCGCCATTAATGATGGCGATGAGATTATTGAGTTTGAACAGTGCATCATTGCCGCCGGTTCACGCGTTAGCAAAATTCCAGCCTTCCCGTTTCACGATTCACGCGTGATGGATTCAACCGATGCCTTAGAATTAAGCAACCTACCCAAGCGTTTATTAATCGTTGGTGGTGGTATTATCGGTCTAGAAATGGCAACGGTATATGCAGCACTGGGTAGTGAAATTACCGTAGTAGAATTATCCGACCAACTCATTGCCAGTGCCGATAAAGATATTGTCAATCCTTTATTCAAACGCATTAAAAAACGCTATGCAAATATCTTTTTAAACACTAAGGTGTCTAGCATGGAAGCCCTAGACAAAGGCATTAAGGTAGGCTTTGAAGGCAAAAAAGCACCCGAATTTGATACCTTTGATAAAGTGCTAGTTTCCATTGGACGCACACCTAACGGCAAACTCATTGACGCTGAAAAATCAGGCGTTGAAGTGGACGACTGGGGCTTTATCCATGTTGACAAACAAATGAAAACCAACGTGGACAACATCTACGCCATTGGTGACATTGTCGGTCAGCCCATGCTCGCACACAAGGCAGTGCATGAGGCAAAAGTTGCCGCCGAGGTTATTTGTGGGCATAAATCAGGCTTTGATGCGCTCACCATTCCATCGGTTGCCTATACCGACCCTGAAATTGCTTGGACAGGCAAAACCGAAAAAGAACTCAAGGCTGCTGGTATTGATTATCAAAAAGGCGTTTTCCCTTGGGCTGCCAGTGGTCGAAGTTTAAGCATTGGTCGATCCGAGGGTGTGACCAAAGGCTTATTTGACGCCAAAACTGGCAAAATCTTAGGTATGGGCATTTGTGGCACCAATGCCGGCGAATTAATTGCCGAAGCCACACTGGCAATTGAAATGGGCTGTGATATGGCAGATATTGCTCTCACCATTCACGCACACCCAACATTAAGCGAAACCACCGCGTTTGCCGTAGAAATGGCAGAAGGCACCATTACCGATTTATTACCACCAAAAAAGCGATAAAAAATGATGAATATTAATCAAGCTCGAAAAAACGCTATCGATAATCAAATTCGCCCTTGGGGTGGGCTGGATTATATTGCCAATAATGCTTTAAGAGATACGCCTAGAGAATATTTTGTCCCTGAAAAATACAAAAATCTCGCCTTTAGTGATATAGAAATTCCTTTAACCGACACAGAAAAAATGCTTTCTCCTAAGATTGAAGGCAGGATTCTCAATGCACTAAACATCAAAAAAAATGAAACGGTACTAGAAGTTGGCACGGGTAGCGGCTACTTAACTGCGGTTTTATCAAAATTGTGCAAATCGGTCACCAGTATTGAAATTAACGCAACGTTAAGCCTATCTGCTGAGCAAAAATTCAAGGCGCTTAATATCAATAACATTACCTTGGAAGTTGGCGATGCCTCAAAGGGCTGGAAACGAACCACTGATTTTTTTGATGTCGTGGTGATTGGCACTTCGGTGCCAAAAATCACAGGTCGTTTCTTTCACTTGCTGAATGTTGGCGGCAGAATTTTTGTTGTCGAAGGCACAGGGCAAGTGATGAGTGCCAAAATTATCACCCGCCTCAGTGAACACAAATGGGCAACAGAATCCCTATTTGAAACCCAACTCACCACCATGATTGGTCTGGAAAAAACTGCTAAATTTGAATTTTAATCTTGCTAACTACACGCCAAAACTATGAATGTATTTTTTAATTTTGTTTTAAAAAAATCAGCCTTAGGCTTAACCCTGTTAATCGTTATTGCAGGGTTTTTTATTGCTCAAATACCCGATTTTCAGCTGGATGCTTCCTCGGATTCACTGGTGCTTGAGGGGGATGAAAATCTGGCTTTTTATCAAGGTATTAAAAAAAATTATGGCTCAGATGATTATTTGGTTATTTCTTATCAGGTCACCGGCGATTTGCTTGATCCGCAACAATTAGCTCATTTAGCCAATCTTAAACGCGATTTAGCAAAAATCACGCAAATTAAATCCATTACCAGTATTTTAGACGTGCCTTTATTTCGCTCGCCACCACTCTCATTAACAGATCTATCTGGTGAAAATATCACCCTTGAAAATGGCAAGGCAGATCTCGCTTTGGCTCTTAAAGAGTTTACAACATCACCTTTATATGCCAATAATTTAGTCAGCAAAGATGGCAAAACAACCGCTATTTTAATTAGCCTAAAAGACAACACCAGATTTTTAACCCTGCGCAGCACGCGCGATAAAATGCGCATTGAGCGAGCCAACCAAGCCCTGAATGCCGAGCAATTAACCAAACTAAAAAGCATTGAAAAACAAGTACTCTATAATGCCACTGCCCAAAATAAACAACAAGCTCAAACCATTGCCGATATTCGCACCACCATTCACAAATATTCCGATAAAGCCAGTCTATTTTTAGGCGGACTGCCAATGATCACCACTGATATTGTGAGTTATATTAGCAACGATTTAATTGTGTTTAGTTTGGCAGTTATTGGGCTAATGACCTTCATTTTAGCGCTGATTTTTAGGGGCTTACGCTGGGTTATTATGCCGATTGCCATTAGCATTACTGGCGCTTTGATTATGACGGGACTATTGGCATTTTTAGGCTGGAAAGTCACCATCATTTCTAGCAACTTTTTCTCATTATTATTGGTGATGACGCTCTCTGTGATTATCCACCTAGTGGTTAGATACCGAGAATTATCACAACTCAATCCAGCACTTGACTCCAACCAACTCATCAAAGATACACTAACACAAATGTTTAAACCTTGTTTATTCACTACACTAACCACGTTTGTGGCATTTGGCTCGCTGTTAATTAGTGGCATCCGCCCTGTTATTGACTTTGGCTGGATGATGTCAATTGGGGTGGTTATTTCACTCATCTTATCCTTTTTAGCCTTTCCAATGATTATGTCGCTTTTGCCAAAAACCAAAATTATTGCCCACAAAACCGAATTAGGCTTCACCACGGCATTGGCAAAATTTGTAGCACGTTTTGGCAATTATTTGCTGATTATATTGGTCGTCTTTATTGGTGCTTCAGCAGTTGGCGTTAGTAAACTCAGTGTGGAAAATCGCTTTATTGATTATTTTAAAGAAAGCACCGAAATCAACCAGGGACTGACATTAATCGATCAACAATTAGGTGGCACCATCCCTTTAGAAATTATTTTTAAAGGGATGGCTGAAGATTATTGGTTTGACGAAGATTTACGGGCAGATATTCACAAAGTGCACACCTATCTTGACGGCCTAGACGAAACCGGCAAGGTGCTGTCTATTGATACACTAATGAGTCTTTTAACTCAAGCCAATGACAACAAGCCATTAAACGGCTTCTTTTTAAATATTGTTCGCAGTCAAATTCCCAATTCTGCCAAACAACATGTACTTGACCCCTATCTTTCAACCGAAAGCGGGCAATTACGCATGGTTATTCGTATTTTAGAAACCAACAAGGCACTGAAACGCGGCGAGTTGATTAAAAAAATCAACCATCACATCTCTGAAGAATTGGGTTTTCGCCCTGACAGTTTTCGTTTGAGCGGTATGCTAGTGCTTTATAACAATATGTTACAAAGCCTATTTGACTCCCAAATAAAAACCATTGCTGTCGTTTTTGGTATGATTTTCATTATGTTTTTATTCGTGTTCAAATCAGTTAGTTTGTCTATTTTGGCGCTTATCCCCAATACATTGCCCTCGCTGTTCATTTTGGGCATCATGGGTTGGCGCAATATTCCACTGGATTTAATGACCATCACCATTTCTGCCATTGCCATCGGCATCGGCGTTGACAACGCCATCCACTACATCCATCGCTTTAAAGTCGAATTTCAAAAAGATGGCGACTATCTCCAGACTATGTATCGATCGCATGCCAGCATCGGGCTTGCTATGTTCTACACCTCCATTACCATCACCCTAGGATTTTTAATTCTGGCACTGTCTAATTTTATTCCAAGCATTTATTTTGGTGTATTTACCGCTATTGCCATGATCAGTGCCTTATTGGCTAATTTGACATTATTGCCAACATTAATTTTAATGGTGAAGCCAAAACTCTAATTTATGTCACTTTATACCTCTTCAAAAAGGCACTCGAACCAACAAC
>JAJRPY010000141.1 GCA_024280535.1 Gammaproteobacteria bacterium
AGAAAGATCATAATCCACCTCCAAATAATGGTCATTAAAGGTATGATTTTGCTCAGGGTCTAGCACTTCAAGCATAGCACTGGAAGGGTCGCCGCGATAATCAGACGCCATTTTTTCAATTTCATCCAGCAAAAATAATGGGTTTTTAACCTTAACCTTTTGCATTTTTTGCACAATAGAGCCTGGCATAGCCCCAATATAAGTGCGCCTATGCCCGCGAATTTCTGCCTCATCCCGCACGCCTCCTAGCGCCATACGCACATATTTACGATTAACCGCTTTGGCAATAGACTCACCCAGCGAAGTTTTGCCCACACCAGGCGGGCCCACTAAGCACAAAATATTGGCCTTATTATGCGTGACCCGAGTTTGCACTGCCAAATGCTCCAAAATGCGTTCTTTGACTTTATCCAGGCCGTAATGGTCATCATCCAGAATTTTTTGCGCTTTTTTAAGGTCTTTATTGATAATGGTTTTTTTCTTCCAAGGCACATCGCATAAATTTTCGATATAGGTGCGAATGATGGAAGCATCTGATGATTGTGACGACATACGCGACAACTTTTTTAATTCACTTTGCGCTTTTTCCTTAACTTCTTTGGGCATTCTCGCCTTGTTAATGCTTAGCTGCAATTCTTCAATTTCGTTTTCATCTTCTGCTTGACCTAACTCTTTTTGAATCGATTTCATCTGCTCATTCAGATAATAATCGCGTTGATTAGACTCCATTTGCTTGCGTACGCGTGATTGGATTTTATGTTCAGTATCCAGCACTTCAATTTCACCCTGAATGACAGTTAAGATTTTATCCAGCCTATCTTGAGCGCTTTCACCGCCTAATAGGGTTTGTTTTTCTGCTACTTTGAGTGATAAATTGGCAATAATAACATCACTAAAACGCTCAACATCCCTTACATCTTTGAGCATTTTTAACACTTCTTCTGGGATTTTTTTATTCAGTTTAATGTATTTTTCAAAGCTTTCTAATGCCAGCCTCATCATTGCCTCCACTTCGGTAGTATTGTCAATTGATAAAGATAACTCGCTTAATCTCACTTCACTATAATCTTTTAGCTCAATAATGGCCTCAACTTTAGCACGCTTAACACCCTCTACTAACACCTTAATGGTGCCATCTGGTAATTTTAGCATTTGCAAAATAGTGGCTAATGTACCCACTTCGTGTAAATCGGCGTATTGTGGATTTTCTACTTGATCGTCTTTTTGAGTGACTAAAAAAATGTATTTATTGCTGCCCATGGATTGGGTGATGGCGTTAATTGAGGTCTTTCTACCCACAAATAATGGCATTACGGTATGCGGGAATACCACCACATCTCTAAGCGGTAATAGTGGAATGCTCTCAACGCTTAAATCGATTTTTTCTATTTCGGGCTTTGTTCCCATAGCAACTTAACACCTTTTTTGTTCAACAGTTTAGATAGATAGTGATGAGTAACGTTAATTTCAAGTATCCAGCGTCCAAAATCATCCACCTTTTCAGTGTGGATATAGCCAATATTGTGAATTTCACTGCGAATATAAGCACTCGTCACCGCCAACTCTATACTAGCACGCGTCATCATACCGCTCAACTGTTCTGCTAACGCCTGATACAACAAATCAATACCCTCGCCTGTTTTGCTAGAAATCCAAACACGATAAACTCGGCCAGATTTGTCTCGGTCTAGGCGTGGCTCAAAATGATCAAGACAATCTATTTTATTCATCACCAAAATAGCTGGGATTTTATCAGCCCCAATCTCGCTGATAATCTCATCAACTTGATTAATTTTTTCAATATGATATTCATCTGCCGCATCCACAATATGCAATAACACATTAGCACGCTTGGTTTCTTCTAATGTAGATTTAAAAGCATCAACCAAATCATGCGGTAAATCTTGAATAAAGCCTACTGTATCGGCAATCACCGCCTCGCCTGAGGCAGGTAATATGACTCGGCGAATGGTTGAATCTAATGTGGCAAAAAGTTGGTCATGCGCCAACACGCCAGCATCCGTTAGCGTATTGAATAAGGTCGATTTTCCCGCATTGGTATAACCTGCCAATGCAATCATCGGCAGTTCGTGCTTAAGGCGCGATTTACGCCCCAAGTCGCGCTGTTTATGCACTTTATCTAGGCGTTTGGTGATGTTTTTAATGCGTACTGCGATTAATCGTTTGTCGGTTTCCAGCTGGGTTTCACCTGGCCCACGCATACCAATACCGCCTTTTTAGCGTTCAAGATGCGTCCAGCCACGCACTAAACGGGTTGATAAATGGCGAAGTTGAGCTAACTCAACTTGCAACTTCCCCTCAAAAGAATTGGCCCGTAATGCAAAAATATCTAAAATAAGCCCAGTACGATCCATCACCTGACATGCTAAGGTTTTTTCTAAATTGCGCTCTTGAGAAGGGGAAAGTTCTGGCGAAAAAATCACCAAATCAAGCGCCAGTTCTTGCACCATTTGCGCAATTTCATCGACTTTTCCGGTGCCGATATAATATTGTGCTTTAGCAGAATGTCGATTCACCTGAATGGCATCAATAATAGCCAAACCAGACGA
Organism: Gammaproteobacteria bacterium; assembly: GCA_024280535.1. Lineage (GTDB taxonomy): Bacteria > Pseudomonadota > Gammaproteobacteria > PS1 > Pseudothioglobaceae > Thioglobus_A. Next base: position 2,571 of record JAJRPY010000141.1, read on the forward strand.
AATGGCCAATTCTTTAAATTCAGATTTAGCGTTGTGGATATTGCGCGTTGAGGGCAGTTCCACATAAACCAACAAAGTGCGCTCACCTTGCCCTACAGCCTCTTTTTGACGATCAAATAATTCCAATTAATTCACACTATGGCTAGCCAACTTGTTTGCTGGGGTTGGTTTTTTTGGATTTTTTAGTTTTTTTACAAACCATTAAAGGTGCTTGTTTTTTCTCAACCACTGCTTTGTTCACCACCACTTCGGCAACATCATCTAATGAAGGCAGTTCAAACATAGTATCGAGCAATAAATCTTCTAAAATTGACCTCAAGCCTCTGGCGCCCGTTTGGCGGGTAATGGCTAATTTGGCAATGGCCAGTAGCGCTGACTTTTTAAACGTTAGTTTGACCTCTTCCAAATTGAAAATTTCTTGGAATTGCTTCACCACTGAATTTTTTGGCTCGGTTAAAATCCTGACCAAGGCGGCTTCGTCCAACTCACTTAATGCGGTTTGCACGGGCAGACGTCCAACCAATTCTGGAATTAAACCAAACTTAATCAAATCTTCTGGCTGCAATAGTTTGAATAAATCGGTTAATGTTTTCTTTTTGTTGTTGTCTTTCACAATGGACGAAAAACCAATGCCAGTGGCAGTTTCAACGCGACGACTAATAATAGCATCCAGCCCATCAAATGCACCGCCACAAATAAATAAAATTTTTGACGTGTCCACATCAATGGTTTCTTGATTAGGATGCTTACGTCCTCCTTCAGGGGGTACTGAGGCAATTGTGCCTTCAATCAGTTTTAACATGGCTTGTTGTACACCTTCGCCTGATACATCGCGAGTAATGGAGGGCGAATCGGAACGGCGTGAAATTTTATCAATTTCATCAATAAAAATAATACCGCGCTCTGCACGCGCCGGATCAAAATCGCATTTTGACAACAAACTTTTAATCACATTTTCCACATCGTCACCAACATAGCCTGCTTCCGTTAGCGTGGTGGCATCTGCTACCGTAAACGGCACGTCCAATACTCTGGCTAATGTTTGCGCCAATAATGTCTTACCTGAGCCGGTTGAGCCAATCATTAAAATATTTGATTTATCCAGCTCAACCTCATTTGAAATATAGTCACTTTTTAAGCGTTTGTAATGGTTGTAAACCGCTACAGATAGCACTTTTTTGGCGTGCTCTTGCCCAATCACGTATTCATTTAAAAAATCACGCAATTGCATTGGGGTGTATTGCCATTGTTGATAGGTTTGAACAATTTCTGCTACGGATTGCTCTGCCATTAATTCATGACAAGAATCAACACATTCATTGCAAATATGCACGCCAGGTCCGGCAATTAAGCGCTCAACTTCTGATTTTAATTTGCCACAAAATGAACAAGAAAGTGTTTTTTTATCGTCTGTTGTCATAATTAACGCTTGCTTAATACTTTATCAATTAAACCGTAAGTGGTGGATTCTGTTGCTGACATAAAATTATCCCTATCGGTGTCTTTTTGAATGGTCTTTAAACTTTTACCCGTGTGTAACTTCAAAATATGATTGAGTTTTTCTCTAACCGTTAAAATTTCTTTTGCATGAATATCAATGTCGCTGGCTTGACCAGAAAACCCGCCCAACGGCTGGTGAATCATCATCCTGGCATGCGGCAAGGCAAAGCGTTTGTTGTTGGCGCCTGCGGTTAATAACAACGCCCCCATTGAGGCCGCCTGTCCAATACACAATGTAGATACATCTGGCTTGATAAATTGCATAGTATCGTAAATAGCCAAGCCAGCTGTGACTGAGCCACCTGGGGAATTAATGTATAAATGAATATCTTGTTCTGGATTTTCAGACTCCAAAAATAACATCTGCGCCACCACCACATTGGCCATATAATCCTCAACAGGACCGATTAAAAAAATAATGCGCTCTTTTAAAAGACGTGAATAAATATCATAAGCACGCTCTCCACGGGCAGATTGCTCAACCACCATTGGGATTTGATTCAAATTATTAATTGCCATTTTTATGCTTTCTCGGTAATGTCAGTAAATGTTTTCTTAACCATGTTGATATTGGCTTTTTCCAAAATGATGTCTTGCACCATTTTTTCAACAATCATCAATTCAACGCTGGATTTTCTGCTCACGTCTTCATTATAAGAATCAATCATCTGTTGTGCGTTTTCGCCGTAAGATTGGGCTATTTCTTGTAGTCTAGCATCGATTTGCGCCATAGTAACGGCCATTTTGTTGTCACCTGAGATTTTATTA
>JAJRPY010000142.1 GCA_024280535.1 Gammaproteobacteria bacterium
ATCGCCTTCTCGCTCAATATAACCAAAACCAGTTTCAGCAAAACTGGGTTTAATGCCAAAAGTAACCAATTGATCTTGTGCGGCTAATTTTTCTGCTTGGTGCACAACTTTTTGATAGTTTGTTTCATTTTTGATTAAATGATCAGCTGGCGTAACCAAAACCATGGCATCATTTTTTAATGAAAAACAAGCAAGCGCAACTGCTGGGGCAGTATTTCTAGCAACGGGCTCTAATAAATATTGGTTATTTGTTTGCTGAATTTCTGCCAATTGTTCAGATGCCAAAAAATACTGATCTACATTGGATATGATTAATTGGCTGTCACAAAATTTTGCATTACGCTGAACCGTTAATTGAAACAAGGATTTATCATCAAATAACTTCACAAATTGCTTAGGCATAAGTTTGCGACTAATGGGCCAAAGCCTGGTGCCATTGCCTCCACAAAGTATTATATTAATCATTTCATCTCATCTTTTAATGCTTCAATTTCACCAACAAGCTGTTCATATTCAGTAATTTTTAAGCTTAAAAATTGCTTGGTTAATAGTGCTTTTTCGCTTATTCCTTTTGGCGTCAAAAGATAGGAATATTTGATTTTATTCTCGCTATTTTTAAAATTATCAACTTTGACTAAACCTGTTGCAATTAAACTTTTTAGGCAGTAATTAGTTTTTCCAAGGCTAATGCCTGATTTTTTGGCAAGTTGCCTCTGTGAAAAAAATGGATTTTTTTCTAGGTTTTTTAATAAGTCAAGTTGATTTTTAATGGCTATCATTGGCTAGGTTTTCTTTTAGATGGGCTGTTATCGCTCAAATCTTGAGATTTTTTTTAATAATTAACAAAAGGTTAGGGCATTATATAGTGTTCAATTGTTGAACAAGTGATATTTCAGCTTTTTCGTGTTATGGCTATTCATCTAATCCTGCTTTTGACTTAACACAGGTGAATCGAATGTCAACCCTGCCCAGCCATAGGTGATGAAATTTCGAATATTTGCATGAGAATTATCCTTAGGCGTGTTAAGTACCTGTTGATAATGCTGACCAAAACAATGCAGTGTCTCTAATTGAGACAATTGATGCAGGGCAGCAAAACAAAATAATTTAGCACTGGCTTGATTGTCATCAACACTATTGACCACTTCGCCATTAGTAAAACCTGCGGGTGTGTAGTCGTATTTTTCTTCAATCAATGTCATCAAATCTTCAAATTTCAGAATTGCACCTGTTCTTAGCGCTTCTAAATAGGCTTCTTGTGTCATTTTTACCTTCTTTTTTTTACAAATTTCTGCCTTATACCGTCATTGGATTTGGCTTGTTGATATCGATACCGTATTTTTTAACAGCTTGTGCAACGACCGCGGCATCCATCTCACCCTCATCAACTAAGGCTTTAAGTGCTGCCAAAATCACGTAATTGGCATCAACTTCAAAAAAATCTCTTAACGCTTCGCGTGAATCTGAACGACCAAAACCATCCGTACCCAGCACTTCATAGCGATTAGGCACATACTTACGCACTTGTTCAGCGTAGTTACGCATATAATCGGTGGCAACAATAACCGGGCCTGCTGCATTTTTTAAACATTGGGTAATATAAGGCACGGCAGGCTTTTTTGTGCTGAAACGATTAATGCGATCAATCGCCTGTGCTTCACGGGTCAACTCATTAAAACTGGTGACTGACCAAACATCAGATTTAATCCCCCAATCATCTGCCAGTATTTGCGCTGCTTTTTCCACCTCTCTTAAAATCGTACCAGAACCCATTAACTGAATTTGCTTGCCACCTTCGCCAACTGTTTTTAGTATATACATGCCTTTAATAATGCCTTGTTCAGAATCCTCAGGCATAGCTGGATGCACATAAAGTTCGTTCATAGTGGTGATGTAATAAAAAATATTTTCATGTTTTTGATACATTCTCTCAATGCCACTACGCACAATAACTGCCAGTTCAAATGCATAGGTTGGGTCATACGAAATACAGTTTGGAATGGTATTGGCGACTAAATGCGAATCGCCATCTTGATGTTGCAAGCCTTCGCCATTAAGGGTTGTACGCCCTGCTGTACCGCCAATCAAGAAACCCTTGGCCTGCATATCTCCCGCTGCCCAAGCCAAATCGCCAACACGTTGAAAGCCAAATTTAGAATAATAAATATAGAATGGAATCATGGTAGTATTGTGTGTGGCGTACGAAGTTGCCGCGGCAATCCAATCGGCAATGGCGCCTGCTTCATTAATACCCTCTTGTAATACCTGACCTTTTTTATCTTCTTTATACCACATAACCTTATCAGAATCTTCTGGCTGATAAAGTTGACCAGAAGCGGAGTAAATGCCCAATTGCCTGAACAAGCCCTCCATACCAAATGTGCGCGCTTCATCAGGAATGATGGGCACAATTTTAGGGCCTAGCACCTTGTCACGCACCAACAATGCCATGATGCGATTGAGTGCCATTGTAGTGGACATTTCACGATCGCCGCTGGATTTAAGTAAAGCCTCAAAAACACTTAACGCTGGTGTTGGCAATGTTTCTAACTCAAAATCCCTTATTTCAAATTCATTTTATATTTCAAAATTTCATGCAACGACATAGATCAAGTCAGTGAATCAATCCATTTTTCAAAATAATAAATTGAATCATAAA
>JAJRPY010000143.1 GCA_024280535.1 Gammaproteobacteria bacterium
AAGCTTGCGCATCTAAAGGTTTGATAGATTTAGAGGGTAAAAGTATAACACTTACTAATGAATTTGATCAAAATCTTTTAAATGCAAATATGAAATTTCATCAAAAAATGAAAGAAAATAGACAAGATTATTTGTCTATAGCAGGCGCTCTTTTAAAACTCAAACCCGCTGTTGATGATTTTTTTAATAATGTTATGGTGCTTGATGAAAATTTAGAAGTTAGAGAAAAAAGACTTTTGTTGCTTTTGTTGGTGAGACAATCGTTTAGGAAAATTGCTGACTTTTCCTGCCTATCAAAATAATGAAAGCATTAATTCAACGAGTTTCAAATGCCAAAGTTGAGGTTAATGCAGCTGTTATTGGTGAAATTAAGCAGGGTTTATTAGTATTTATCGGCATTGAAAAAAACGATGAAAAACCACAAATCGATAAAATCATCAAGCGCTTATTAAGCTATCGCGTGTTTTATGACGATCAAGATAAAATGAATTTATCAGTGGCAGATGTGAATGGTGGTGTGTTACTGGTTTCTCAATTCACCCTAGCAGCAGATACCCATTCAGGTACTAGGGCTGGATTTTCTACGGCAAAGCCACCAGGCGAAGCGCGCCATCTTTATGAGTATTTGTTGGCTCAACTATCGCGCCAGCATAGTTTGGTTCAAAGCGGGGAGTTTGGTGCTGATATGCAAGTTACTTTAACCAATGATGGCCCAGTTACTTTTCTACTATCATGTTAGATCAAATAATGGGCAGTATTAGTCAATATGAAGATTTACTAGTGATGGTGGGTATTATTTCAGCCGTTATATTTGTTGCCACCTTGCTATTTACGCCGTATTTATTGGGTCTTATTCCAGTTGATTATTTTTCCGCTGATTATGCCCCTCAAGTCACAAAAAAAACCTTGCTTAGTTGGCTGAAAAATATACTCAAAACTTTGTTAGGGCTATGTTTAATCATTGCAGGTGTTATTATGCTGATTACACCTGGGCAGGGCTTGATCTCAATTTTGCTGGGTTTATTTTTAATGGAATTTCCTGGTAAGCGACAATTAGAGCTTAAATTTATTAACCATAATCCAACCTTTAAAACGCTGAATTGGCTGCGTGATAAAGCTGGAAAACCCCCATTCAGACGATGAAAGAAAGATACATGGTTGGCTATATTTTATTAGCAGCTTTGCTGGTATTTGCGGCTATATTTTTATTAACACGCGACATTCAAACGCCTGAAAATCAAGCCATGCCGTGGCAAAGTTATGTCAACGATAAGGGTCAAACCGTGGTATTTGAATTGGCCATGGGGCAAAGCAAACTATTAGATGCAGCACGTTTATTTGGCACTGAAATTGAGGCATCATTATTTGAATATGAGAAAACCAATTCAGCGTTAGAGGTGTATTTTCCAAGTACGAAAGTGGGGGGTATCAGCGCTAGAATTATTCTTAATTTGGCAGTGACTGAGCAAAATATGCAGGTGTTGCGTGATAATATTGATGAGGCTATGCTGATGCCGTCAGGCGTTAAAAAAACCACGTTTAAACCCTCGGTCGAATCATTAATGGCTCGGTTTACGATTAAATCATTAAGTTTTATCCCTCGTGCGGATTTGCCCGAAGCGGTGGTGGTGAATTTATTTGGCAAGCCTGACAAGGTAACTCTTTCTGATCAAAATGTTGCTTATTGGTATTATCCGGCAAAAGGCTTGAGAATTATTATGGATGATGAGCAAAAAGACATTCTTGAATTTTACAATCAATAGGAGATATTGATGAAAATGTACGGCATTAAAAATTGTGACAGCGTTAAAAAAGCACAAAAATATCTAAATAGTCACCAAGTTGAGTTTGAATTTATTGATTTTCGCGACTCGCCTATTGACGAGGCAACACTGCTAAAGTTTGTTGAGGTATTGGGCTGGGAAAAGGTAATTAACAAGCGCTCAACCAGCTATCGTAACTTAACTGAGACACAAAAAAACAACGTTACTATAGAGTTGATATTAAAAAACCCAACCCTAATTAAGCGACCTGTTTTGGTAACAGGTGCGGATATTAGAGTTGGGTTTAGTGAAAAATCCTACTTAGATTTGATTTAGTATTATTTTTTCTGCGTTTCAATTTCTTTGCGAACTTCAGCCATATCAAGTGTTTTGGCTTTGTTTAAAACGGTTTCTAAATCAGATTCAGTTAGGGCACCTGCTTGAGAAAAAATAGCAATTTGTTCTCTAAAAATCATCAAGGTTGGAATGGAGCGAATTTGGAATTGAGCGGCTAATTCTTGCTCATCTTCGGTGTTAATTTTAGCAAACGTAACGCCATCAATTTTGTCACTCATAGCGTCGTAAGTGGGGGCAAATGATTTACAAGGACCACACCACGGCGCCCAAAAATCTAAGATGACGATTGCATTGTTTTTAATGGTGTCGTCAAAATTGCTTTTATCTAGTGTTAATACTGCCATAAGGGTTTCCTCTTTTTAAAAAATATAAGAAAGTAAAGTATATCATAAAAACCTTATATACGGGAGCGTTTATTGTGCCTTGTTGTGGGGTAAATAATAATTCAATAGTAATAGCTTTAGAGTAAACTGTTTTCAAATTATTAAAGCGTGGATTGTATGAAAATTTTAGGCGTGGATCCCGGCTCAAGAGTAACTGGTTTTGGTTTGATTGAGGCAAAAACGTTGACATTTATCTATTTGGCGAGTGGTTGTATTCGTACTAAGGGTGAATTAACTGATCGTATCACCACTATTTTTTTAGAAATTGATCAGGTTATTAAAAAATATCAACCTGATGTTGTGGTGATTGAGCGTGCATTTATGCGCCCTGATCGCCCCAATCCAGATGCGGCTATTAAGCTGGGGCATGCGCGCGGTGCTATTATTTCAGCGGCGGGGATGAATGGTATTGTGATG
>JAJRPY010000144.1 GCA_024280535.1 Gammaproteobacteria bacterium
CAAGCTGTTGCCTCACAGGATAATTTAACCCTATAAAAATCACGCCAAATCAACATTATTACACCCAATTTGGGCGTACAGGCGTGTGGAGATACAGGCTCTGGGCGATTGCCAGCATCGGTCGATATTGCCCAGCAAGTTGCTCGGCGATTCAAAACCACAGAATTAACTGGAAAAAATATCTTAATCACCTTAGGCGCCACCCAAGAACCCATTGACCCTATTAGATATATCTCCAACCACTCAAGCGGCAAAATGGGCATGGCCTTGGTCAATCGTTGTATTGAAATGGGCGCTCGGGTAACCTGTGTTTATGCACATATCAGCACCGCACTAAACGATAGGGCGACCAATATCCAAGCGCTTAGTGCCGATCAAATGCATCAATGCGTAATGGCTCATATTGAGCAGCAGGCAGTCTTTATTGCTGTTGCTGCGGTCAGTGACTATCGCGTCAAACATCCAGTCAGTCAGAAAATTAAAAAATCTACAACCAACCTAACGCTAACATTAATCCCCAATAAAGATATTTTGTCAGATGTTTGCCAACTCAATAATCGACCATTGTGCATAGGCTTTGCGGCAGAAACGCAACATACCTTAAAAAATGCCCTAAATAAGCTAGAAAACAAGGGCTGTGATGTCATTATTGCCAATGACGTTTCTAATGCTGAAATTGGCTTTAATCATGAGGATAATCAAGTGATTTTTATCAGTCAAAAACAACAGCAAGCACTGGCAAAAAATAGCAAGGCCAATATTGCCGACAAACTGCTCAAAATCTTTATCAAAGAGTTCTTATAAATGCCCAAAAACAGTGTTAAATCAACCCCCACTAGAGTTACTCACAAAACCGTGGATAACTCTGTTAATATCTCTTTGAAAAGTATCAAAAACGTTGATGTATTGCCCTTTCTTATGGTTTTGAATAAAAACTAATCAGTTAATATTTTTCATTAAATATCAATGGGTTATGATTTTAAATATAAAACCATCCTATTAGAAAATGCTTGTCAACACACTTAAACGCATCATGGAGGAAAACTTACCGTGTTTCACGTATTAAAACAAGGGTTTCACGCCATCTTGACGATTATTAACCTGCTACCAATAATGTCGCTCTTTTTTTTCAACTATTGATGTCTGATTATGCTATTTTTTGCGCTTAATTTTCTACTAGGCATTATGCTATTTTCAGTCAGAGACACCTTGTCATTATCGACACTTGAAATAGGCTTGGTTTTGAGTCTAATATTGGTCATTTTAACCCTGTTTAGACGTCAAAAATTCATTGCCCTTAGTCTGGTATTTTTTGCACTGGGTTTTGGCTGGATGGGGCTATTTTCCAGCCAAGTACTGCAATCTAATATTGATGAATCTTACTTTAATACCCCTATTAATGTGACTGGCACGATTGACGGTATGCCCAATATTAGCGACAATAACACTAAATTTATTGTTAAAACCACCCAGCCTTTTAACGCCACTATTAAATTATCTTGGTATGAAAAACCCAACATACCCCTTCATAGTGGCGACCAATGGCGCCTGCTGATTAACATTAAACATAACAATAGTTATCAAAATGAAGGTGGATTTGACTACGAGAAATGGTCATTTTTTAAACAATTTGATGCCAGCGGCTATGTAAAAAGCAGTGACACCAACCAACTATTGGCACCCAATTCTGGCTTTTCAATTGATGCCATTCGTCAACATATCAAACAAAAATTGCTTGATGCCATTCCGCAATTGGCATTTATCGGGGTGATAAATGCGCTGATTATTGGCGATAGGTCACTGCTTAATGATCAGCACTGGGCACTGTTTAAATCCACCAATACCACACATTTAAGTGTTATTTCTGGCTTGCATATCGGGCTGATTTCAGGGTTTGTATTTTTGCTCTTTAGTTTTTTATGGCGTCAATGTCAACGGTGTATGCTCAAACTGCCTGATGCGGTTGTGGGTGCTTATTTTGGGCTGTTGGCCGCATTGGCTTATGCACTGATTGCCGGATTTTCGATTCCAACACAACGTGCATTTATTATGGCCAGTGTGGTGTTCCTATCCCTCATTTTTCGTCGCCACTATAGTGCGTGGCAGTTATACGGTGGTGCTTTATTGATGGTACTTGCTCTTAATCCATTAAGTGTTTTTAGCGTTGGATTTTGGCTGTCTTTTTATGTGGTTGCCGTGATTATTTATGGCACCAGTCAGCACCAAAATAAGCACTGGTTGTGGCGCCTGCTTTATATCCAACTACTCATCAGCCTATCCACTCTACCGATTATTGCCTGGTTTTTCGCATCGGGCTCGGTGCTATCCCCCATTGCCAATATCGTTGCCATTCCGATATTTAGCTTTATAACAACACCTTTTTCCTTGCTTGGTATTATCCTAAGTTATGCTCAGCTAAACGACTTAAGTGATATTATTTTTGCCATTGCCAATCAATCACTGATTCATTTATCCGTTTTTTTACAATATTTACAAGCACTTGAGTTCAACCAATGGCAATACACACTCATATCAACCAGCACTTTGATATTACTCACTATGTCTGTTTTGATTGGCTTGCTACCCGGTGCCCTTAAACTGCGAAAAATAGCACTCATACTAATCGTTGTAGCAGTGTTTCAACCTACTGAAAAAATAACCCAAGGTGAAGTGATGATTACCACACTGGATGTTGGCCAAGGGCTTGCTCATGTGGTTCGTACCCTCAACCATGTGTTGATTTTTGACACTGGTGCGCGTTATCAATCAGGCTTTAATATGGGGGATGCAGTTATTATGCCTTATTTACAAGCCCATCAAGTCGATGCCATTGATTTATTAATCATCTCGCATAGTGATAATGACCACATAGGCGGGTTGAGCAGTTTGTTAAAGCGGATACCGATTGATGCGATTATCAGTTCAGTGCCTGAGAAAATTCCCTCTGTTGCCAGTTTTTGTCGAGATAAAACCTCTTGGCGCTGGGATGGGGTTAATTTTCAACTATTAAATACCACTAATCATTTTAGCGATAATAATGCCTCTTGCGTGCTTAAAATTTCCACCCTAAAACGCTCAATCATCCTAACTGGTGATATTGAAAAAAAGGCTGAGCATGATTTGGTTGATACTTGGGGACAACAATTACAAGCAGATGTGTTAATCAGCCCGCACCATGGCAGTAAAACCTCCTCCAGCGAGTTATTTTTAACCACTGTTTCGCCCAAATTTGTCCTTATCTCTAGCGGTTACAAAAATCGATACAGGCACCCTGCCAGCATTATACTAGATCGATACAATGCCCATGGCATCACCACGTTAAACACAAGTTGCGCTGGGCAAATAGACGTTACTCTAAATAACGACATTACCATCAGCCGCTACCGACAAGCCAAAAAACGCTATTATTGGCGTCAATGTGAATAAACCACCGAATTAGTGATAATGAATTTTGCTAGATTGCGCGTTTGTTAATGTGTTAATCGCTTGGATTAAGTCCTGATTAGGGCTAACCCTAAAATTTTTACTAAGCGGTATGCTGCCTGTTAAATGCTGCGTATGATACGAAATTTTAACTGGGCAATTGCCCTTATGTGCTTGCAATAGGTCGCCAATTTTTGGGAAAACAGACTGCTGCTGCGCATTCAATTTAATTTCAAAACTTTTGGCATAATTCATAGTAACCTCGTTAATATGCTCAATTTTATCCACAATCACTTGCCAGCCATCACGATAATCATCTCGCTGAATCTTGCCTGAAACCACTACCACCTCATCCACAACCAACTGATCACTCACCGCACCCAATATTTTGGTAAAAACCACTGCATTTAATGACATTTTCCCATCCTCAATAGTCATAATTGCAATTTGACCGCCTTTGCGCGTGGGCATATAGCGTAGTTCTGAAATCAATGCCAATACTCGCACCTCTTTGTTATTTCTAAACTGAATTTGAGCAGGCAAGGTGGCGTTAATATGCTTGGCATTAGCCTTGTATTCATCTGTTGGATGGTCGTAAAAATAATAACCCATCACTAATTTTTCAAATTGCAAACGTTGCCCAAAAGATAGTGCGGGAGCAGTCAAATAATGCGCCTCGTATTCCACATGCGATTCTACTGCGGCGAATAATCCACTCTGGCCACTAGAGTCGTCATTTTGTCGCTGTTCTGCTTGCTTGACTGCTGTAGGGTAAGTTTTGATTAAACTCGCTCTATCAACGCCAAATACATCAAACGCACCACTATAAGCCAACGCCTCTATGGCACGTTTATTTAAATAGCGTTTTTGGATTCTAAAACAAAAATCAAATAAATCTTTAAACACACCATTGGTCTCACGTTCAAGCATTAAACGCTCGACCAGCGCCTCTCCCACGCCCTTAATGGCGCCTAGCCCATAAATAACTGTCTGTTCATCAGCAATGCTAAATTGATAATCAGACAGGCAAACATTAGGCCCATTCACGTTTAAGCCCATTTGGCGAATCTCACCCACGGTAAACGACACTCGGTCGGTATCATCCATCATGCCCGATAGCACTGCTGCCATAAACGGTGCTGGGTAATGAGATTTTAGCCAAGCGGTGTGATACGACACATAAGCATAAGCAACCGAATGTGATTTGTTAAATCCATAGCCTGAAAATTTATCAATCAAATCAAAAATTTCATTCGCCTGCACCTCATCAATATCTTTTTCAGCCGCACCTTTAACAAAAACACTGCGCTGACGGTCCATATCTTCGGCTTTCTTTTTGCCCATGGCTCGACGCAATAAATCCGCACCACCCAAGGAATAGCCCGCCATCACTTGGGCTGATTTCATCACTTGCTCTTGGTATAAAAATACACCATTTGTCGGCTCAAGAATTTCTTGTAACATAGGATGCGGGTATTTCACCTGAGCGCCATGCTTCACATTAATATAATCATCTACCATGCCCGCATCTAACGGGCCCGGACGATACAAGGCCAGCATGGCAACAATGTCTTCAAAATTATCCGCCTGTAATTTTTTTAAATAACTGCGCATACCATCGGATTCCAGCTGGAAAATACCCGTTGTATCACAACGCTGAAGCAGCTCATAGACTTTTTCATCATCTAACGGCAAGGCATCTAAATCAATTTTTTCAGCACTTAACCCCTTGGCTTCAATCATTTGGATGGCCTTATGAATAACCGTTAAGTTTGACAACCCTAAAAAGTCAAATTTGACCAATCCAACTGCCTCAACATCGTCTTTATCAAATTGCGAAACAACGCCATCCTCCTCGCTGGTACCTTTATAAACAGGGCAAAAATCACTAATTTTACTCGGTGCAATAACAACTCCCCCAGCATGCGTGCCCACATTACGCACCACGCCTTCGAGTTTTTTGGACAAATTAATCAAATCAGTCACTGCCTCTTCAGAGGCATACCGCGCTAATAAATCATCAGATCCCCCTTCAGAATCGGGCATTAACGCCTTGCTCAGCGTCATTTTTAAATCATTTGGAATTAATTTAGAGATTTTGTCACTAAAACCATAAGGATGCCCCAAAACACGACCCACATCTCGAACCACACCTTTGGCCGCCATAGTGCCATAAGTGATAATTTGAGAAACCTTTTCACGACCATATTTTTTAGCCACATAATCAATCACTTCATCGCGACGCTCTGTGCAAAAATCAATATCAAAATCAGGCATTGAAACGCGCTCAGGATTGAGAAATCGTTCAAATAACAACCCGTGTTTAATCGGATCTACATTGGTAATACCTAGCACATATGCCACCAAAGAACCAGCGCCCGAGCCACGACCTGGCCCCACAGGAATATCATTTTCACGCGACCAACGAATAAAATCTGCCACAATTAAAAAATAGCCCGGAAAATCCATTTGAATAATCACATCTAACTCAAACGCTAATCTGGCATTATATTCATCGCGATCTACCTCAAGATTTTTCAAACGCAACTCCAGCCCTTGTTCAGACTCCAAAGTAAAAAATTCACCGATACTCAACCCATCAGGAATTGGAAAATCGGGTAGGTAATTTTTTTGATGTAACTCAAAATGTAGGTTGCATCGCTGGGCAATCTGTTCGGTATTATGCAAAATTTCAGGCAAATCTGAAAACAACTGATGCATTTGTTCAGCCGATTTTAAATATTGCTGATCAGAAAAATGGCGCATACGCCTAGAATCATCCAGCAAGCCCCCTTGGGAAATACAAATTCGCGCTTCATGTGCATCAAAATCAGATTGATCAATAAACTGAACATCATTAGTCGCAATGACAGCAATATCCAATTCTAATGCCAAATTCACACACAAATGCAAGTGACGCTCATCATGCTCTCTTGAGGTGCGCTGTACGCTTAAATAATAACGATCAGCAAAAACCTCGCGCCATAATTGGGCTTTTTTTCTCGCCTCAGGCAGTTGATTAGCCAACAGGTGCTTAGCCACATCACTATAAATAGGTGTGGCAATCAGCAATAAGCCCTGTTGATGTTCAATCAATTCGGCCTCGCTCACACTCACTCCTTCCATTGACTGACCTTGCATATAAGCCAAGGAAATCAGTTCAGAAAGATTGAGGTAACCCTGTCGATTCTGGCATAGTAACAACACAGAATAAAATTCATTTTCAGCGTTTCTAAGATTAATTCTAGCGCCAAAAATAGGCTTGATATTTGCCGCAACAGCTTTTTGATAAAATTTAACTGCCGCATATAAATTAGACTCGTCCGTTAATGCGATACTACTCATACCCAAATCAGCTGCCTTATCGATCAGTTTTGGAATGCGCACTAAGGAATTAACCACGGAAAATTCACTTTGGCAATGTAAATGGCATAAACCTAACTTAGACATATAAATTAACTCAACTCACACAATAAAAAAATTAATTATCCATCAATTTTATTTTAATAATGATTTATTTCAAACAAAAAAATACCCCAGTTAAGGGGTATTTTTTTAGCAAATCCAATCTTTTTTAAAAAAGAGGACCTGCATTCTTAGCCAAGGCAGTTTGCTTAGTCGCATTAACCGTTTGGGTATGTGCCTTGTGAGCCAAAGCCATTGCTGCATCAGTTTTACCCGCCGCATACAACTTCTTGGCCTGTTTAATCATCTTGCCTGTATCGCGCCACGCCATATTCACTGCTAAATTAGCTTTATAGCCAGTTTCAGCAGCTTTAATAGCCGACTTGAATGAATCAGCTTGCACGGATAACGCAAACACGGATAACGCAATTATTAATATTTTTTTCATCTTCATTCTCCTTATTTTCTATAACGTGCATCAGTAATTTCAAGACCGTTGCTCATCGCCTGATGGAAAAATTCCAAATTACGATAAGCTTCAGTTTGAGCCTTTAATGGCTTGGCACGCATATTTTTATAACAACCACCATAACGACGATGCAAAGTACCTAAACCAGCCCACTTCGCACGATACATTGGCACGTGAGTTGTGTGACCTAGTGCTGGTGATAAAATATCAGCACGGGCTTTTTTGCCAGCATTATATACATGACAATCTGCACACGACATATTAAACTGACCACGCTTAGCATAGAAAGTTGCCTTACCCTTGGCATAAGCGGCTTTCGCACCAGCAGATTTAACAATTACGTTAATCTTTTTACCCACAGCTTGATCAGAAATCCAAGCACTAATGCGGGCAATTTTGCCTTTCTTAGAGCCTAATTTCTTACCCGTTTGCTTGGCATAACACTTTTTAATTGCACTCTCAAGTGTCACCACTTGTTGCGAGGCTTCATCAAAGTAAGGGTGTTTTATACGAGCTGCCGCTGGATCTGCCAGTGAGGCACATTTATTAAGACCGAACTTCAAGTACTCTTTCCCGCCTTTTTCTACTGCGCCTTCATAAGGTGGAATGCCATCTAAAATTTCTTCAAATTGTTCTCTTGAGCCTTCATCAACTGCATAAACGCCGTTGCTGAACTCTGCAAATTCAACTTTTGGAAGAATGGTTTTAAAGTGGTTGATAAACGCTTTTTGATCAGATGCAACATCAGCAGATGCAACCCCAACCAAAAAACTTAAACCGACCGCCGCTGTTATTAGTTTTTTCATTAATCTCTCCTCAATTAGCAATATTGATTACTTAGACTTCGCAGTCGCAGAACCCGTTTTGCCTTTATTGTCTTTATATTTAAGTTCAATTGTGTCGCCCTTAGCACCTGCCACATTAAACTTAAAATAAGGGTCTTTTGAAACAGAACTGCCAATATCCGCATCAACAACCATGTTACCATTATGCGATACAAGTATATTTACAATATAATTTGCTGGCACAATTTTACCTTTTTTCTTACGTAAGCCAGTTTCCATAGGGTGCTTGATAAGCGCCTTAATTCCAATGACACCTTTTCTAGCTTTTGGCTTTAATTTAATTTTTCCCATTATATTCTCCTAATTAATATGATTCGTTGCCGAATTAACCGCCACAGCCGCCAATCGTTACTTTAACTTCTTGTGATACTTTGGTCATCACACCACCAGCAGTGACTAACGCCTCTACTGGGGAAGTTTTGCCCATTTTGATACGGGTTGACACATAGCCTACTGCTGCACCTGACAAATTAAATGACGCAGCCAACGGTGTTGAGTTATTGACAACATAAAATGAAATGTTGGTGACATCATTCATTTTAGAGGCATCTACTGTCATAGGCACTACCGCACCATTTTCAGCAATTTTAGGGGCTTTAAACTTAAACGAACCCTTGCCTGCACTAGCTGATGAAGCACCCGCTGCATCTGACTTGGCCTTGAAGCCTGCTGAGTTGGCAAACACCATACTTGGTGTTAGCAAACCCGCTGCTGCCACGGTTGCAACGGCAGAACTAGCCATTGCACTTTTTAGAAATAATCTTCTTTTCATTTTATTCTCCTTATTTTGTGTAAATATAATCTGTGATTTTATCAATTTGCTTTTCAGTTAGCGCTTGATGCTTGCCAAATGGCGGCATAATTGTATTTGGGTTTTTTACCGTAGCATCCCAAATTTGCGCTCTTAACACAGCTTTATCTGGAAATCTTGCCTTCATAGCAAGCAAAGGTGGACCTATGGTGCCAGGCAGGTTACCACCAGGAATCATATGGCATGCTAGGCAGTTACCTAATTTACGACCGAAAGTGATCTCTTCGCCCGTCATCTCTTTGGCGCCAGCCTCAAGTGGCATTACGAATAATGCTGCTAAAACGGCTACCGCTGAAATGGAAGAAATGGTTTTCTTCATGTTTCTCTCCTCATATATAAAAAAATAATTCGCACCAACGCTAGTTAGCTAATTGGTAAAGTGAATAATATAGTATTTATTCAATCACTGCAACACTTTCATTAAAACCTTATATTATAATAATGTAAAGTACTTTTTAATCTTTTAGTGGATTGATATATATGGATTTTATTCACTTTACTGACGATTTTATTCAGCTGCAATTCAATATTAATGCACTAAGTTTCAAAAAAGATGGGAATTTTTTTTAAACTTGCTCAGCTGCGGCAATTAATGCTCTGGCTTTATGCATGGTTTCATCCCATTCTGACTGCGCAACAGAATCATAAACAATGCCTGCACCTGCTTGTATATAAAGCATTTCATCTTTTATAATCGCTGTGCGAATGGCAATAGCCATATCCATCCCCCCATGCCAAGATAAATAACCAATAGCGCCTGAATAAATATTACGTTTCAATGGCTCCACTTCATTGATAATTTCCATGGCTCGCACTTTTGGCGCGCCACTCAGCGTGCCTGCTGGAAAAGTAGCCCTTAATACATCAATCGCACTCACCTCATCTTTGAGCTCACATTCCACATTTGAGACAATATGCATAACGTGAGAATAGCGCTCGACAAACATCTTATCGGTTAACTCAACACTGCCAACTTTGGCAATTCGCCCCAAATCATTACGACCTAAATCAATCAGCATCAAATGCTCTGCTATTTCTTTTTCGTCTGCCAGTAGTTGTTTTTCAAGGGCTAAATCTTCGGCTAAATCTTTGCCTCGAGTGCGTGTGCCTGCAATAGGCCTAACGGTGGCACGTCTATTAGCATCTACGCGCGTTAAAATTTCTGGAGAAGAACCGATAATATCAACTTCACCCAGATTTAAATAATACATATAAGGTGAGGGATTGAGTCTTCTAAGTTGTCTATATAATTCGACTGATGGCGCTTTATAGGGTGCGCTTAAACGCTGCGAAGGCACCACCTGCATCACATCACCAGCAATAATATATTGCTGAATACGCTCAACAACTGCCTTGTAATTTTGCTCACCAAAACTAGAGGTAAAATCGCCTGCTGTCAACTGATCGGATTGATAAGGCTGTTTCACTAGTGGTTGCTCAATTTGTGCTTCAATCTCATCAAGACGCTCAATTGCTTGCTCATAAGTATGAGTTGTTGGATTAATATGGGTTAATAAAAATGCCTTATTAGCCAAATTATCAAACACCACCAAATCATTTGATAGCATTAATAAAATATCGGCAATATTCAACTCATCTTTTTGTTTGATGTCTTTCAATTTTGGCTCAATATAACGCACAATTTCATAGCCAAAATAACCCACCAAACCGCCATTAAACTCTGGCAAATCCTTAATCTCTGGCACCTTAAAATTTTGCTGGTATTGCTCTATCCAAGCCAGTGGATCTGACACTGTAAAACGCTCCAGCACCACGGAATCTTGCTCAATCTGAACCTCATAATCAAACACCTTAATAACCGTTTGAGCATGCAAGCCAATCATCGAGTAACGCCCCCATTTTTCACCACCTTGAACGGATTCAAACAAATAACTATAGCGATTATTTGCCAGCTTTAGATATAAACCCAACGCAGTATCTGTATCCAGAACCACCTCTCTAAATACGGGGATATGATTGTAGCCTTGTTCAACATAGGCATTAAAACTTATTTTATTCATAAGTGCATTTTAACGGATTTTAGAGCAAAAAAAACCGCATCATTAATTGATACGGTTTTTAATGTGCTAAGTTTGCTCAGAATTATTCTTCAACCTCCTGTGCATCGCTCAACTCAGCCGCCAATGCCATTTCTGCATCTGCAGCCTGCATAGTGGCAGTAGCAGCACGCTTATCACGCTTATGTTGATGATACTTAAAGCCTGTTCCTGCTGGAATTAAACGACCCACAATGACGTTTTCTTTCAAGCCTTGCAAGGTATCTACACGCCCTGTGGTTGAAGCCTCGGTTAATACTCGAGTGGTCTCTTGGAAAGAGGCAGCAGAGATGAATGATTCAGTTGCCAATGAGGCCTTGGTAATACCCATAAGTAAGCGTTGGTAAGTAACCACGCCCTTGCCTTGAGCAGACAACTGCTTATTCGCCTCAATAACTCTAACGTATTCAGCCGTTTCACCATTCACAAACTCAGAATCACCCGCATCTAGCACTTCAACCTTGCGCAACATTTGCTTCACAATCACTTCAATGTGCTTATCGGAGATATTCACACCTTGTAGGCGATACACGTCTTGTACTTCTTTAACCACATAATTGGCTAATTTTTCCACACCTAGCAAACGCAAAATATCATGCGGATTTGACGGGCCATCAGAAATTACATCACCCTTTTCAACCGTCTCACCGTCGAATACGTTGATTTGACGCCATTTATGAATCATCATCTCAGTTGCTTCACCTTCAGCAGAGGTAATAATCAAACGATCCTTACTCTTAGTAGAATTACCAAAACTAATCACGCCTGTTTCTTCTGCAAGAATGGAATGGTCTTTGGCTTTACGCGCTTCAAATAAATCCGCAACACGTGGCAAACCACCCGTAATATCACTAGTCTTAGACTGATCTTTAGGGATTTTAGCCAGCACTTCACCAGCTGAAACAACTTGATTATCTTCTAAAGTAATCTTAACCATTGATGGCAAATAATGCGTTGATAATACGGTGTCAGAATTACCTTCATCGACCATTTTAATCATAGGTTTTAAGTCTTTTGCTGCCGCTGATCTTTCCGCTTCATCAATCATCTCATAAAAACTCAATCCTGTTAATGGATCTGAACTTCGATTAACGGTAATACCCTCTACAAAATCAACAAATATAACACGACCCGCTTGCTCTGTAATAATTGGATGCGTATGCGGATCCCAGTCTGCAATTTTTTCTTTTGCTTTAACTGTGCCCCCTTCTTGAACGTGAACGATTGCACCGTATGGGATTTTATAACGTTCCGCATCTTGACCTTTGGTATTTCGAATAGTGACCACGGCTGATCTGGAAATAACAACCAAATCATTATTAACATTTTTAATGGATTTAATGTTTTCAAAGTGCGC
>JAJRPY010000145.1 GCA_024280535.1 Gammaproteobacteria bacterium
CTACCCCTGATTTACTTAAAAACTATCTATTTTCAAAAGTGACCAGTGGTCAGCGAACCATTGATGATGATGCATTAGATGATATGGACGAAAAATGGGGTGTGATTATTTCAGCATTAGGTGAGACAAATTTTACCGATTTTGTACGCTATTACCAAAACACTCAATATCCTCTAGTCACCAAGAAAAAATTATTCAGCAGTATTCGAAGTAACATTCAGCAAGCAACACAGGCACAAAGTTATTTAAAAAATTTAACAAAATACACACCTGTGTATGCAGCACTTAACAATCCAGCAGATGAACTATGGAGCAATCCAGATTATGCCTCAATCAAACCTTATTTAAAAGCCTTTAAATTATTTAACATCAAACAACCATTCTTATTATTATTAACGGCTTATGATAAATTTGGTGCTGAAGAATTTGTTAAACTGGCCAAATATTTATATATATTTTCTATTCGCTACAATGTCATTGCTCACCATTCTCCAAATAAATTAGACAAGGCTTATAATGCACTAGCAATAAAAATATCAAACGGCACACTAACGCGAGCAAGCCATATTAAAAATCAAGAAGAATTTACAAAACTCTATCCTAGTGATGAAACATTTCGGACAATATTTCAATACCATACAATGCCTAGCCGACAAAGTAACAAAAAAATCCGTTTTTTATTAACTGCCATAGACAACAAATTAGCAAACACCAATTTCGATTACACCAATTGGACGTTAGAACATATTGCCCCTTACCAAATCACCGAAGAATGGCAGGAATATTACCAAGGGCAATATCAACAAGGCATCGACAGAATGGGGAATATGACACTATTAAGCGCACAAGACAACAGAGACTGTGGCACCCAGTTATTTGACAAAAAACAAAAAATTTATCAAAATTCTAATTCCGCACTATCTAAAAAACTAGCCCAATACGAACAATGGGACAGCGAAACGCTCGAAAACCATCAAATTTGGCTAGCCCAACAAGCCGTCAACACCTGGAGAATAGATTATGAATAAATTTACAAGCCTAAGCACTATTGCCGTACCCCTTGATAGGGCTAATATTGACACCGATGCTATTATTCCAAAGCAGTTTTTAAAATCAATCAAGCGTTCTGGCTTTGGGGTGAATTTATTTGATGAGTGGCGCTACCTTGACCATGGCGAGGTGGGTATGGACAACTCAAAACGCCCTATTAACCAAGACTTTGCACTAAATAAGGCTAAATATCAAGGGGCTCAAATACTACTAGCGCGCGAAAATTTTGGCTGCGGTTCCTCGCGTGAGCATGCGCCTTGGGCGTTGGAAGATTATGGTTTTAAAGCCATTATTGCCCCCAGTTTTGCTGATATTTTTTACAACAATTGCTTTAAAAATGGCATCCTGCCCATCGTTCAAAGTAACTCAGTAATGGATGAATTATTTGCCTTAAACGACATAATTACTATTGACCTTGAAAGCCAAACCATTCAAACCAACTACAAACAATATACGTTTGATGTTGACAAAGAGCGCAAACGCCGTTTAATCAATGGGCTAGATGCTATTGCCCTTACCTTGCAATATACTGATGAGATCAAAAACTTTGAATCTCAATATTTTAAAACCTATTCTTGGCTATAATTTAATCCTATGATCGCTCGCTTAACTGGAAAAATTCTGGAAAAAAATCCACCTGAAATTTTAATTGAGGTGGCTGGCATTGGCTATGAATTACTCTGCCCTATGTCAAGTTTTTATACTATGGCTGATGACGACCACATCACGCTACATACGCATTTTCACGTCAAAGAAGATGCGCAAACTTTATACGGATTTGTCTCTAAAGACGAAAAAATTCTATTTAAAGAGCTCATTCGCGTGAACGGCATTGGCCCTAAAGTAGCGCTGGCTATTTTGTCACACTTAACCATCACCTTGCTAATGAATGCGGTCGCTAATGAAGATGATGCGTTACTGGCTAAAACCCCAGGTATTGGCAAAAAAACCGCTAAAAAGCTGATTTTAGAACTCAAAACTCGCCTAGAAAAATTAGAATTAAGCCAAAGTGCGTATCAACAAACCATTACTAGTAATGTCAATCCAAATTCACTCAAAGCCTCTCAAGCCTTGCAATCACTCGGATTTAAACCCAAAGAAGCCGACAAAATGTTAAGCGCCATCCATGATGAATCACTCTCCACCGAGGCATTAATCCGTCAAGCACTGCAAAATAAATAACACGCCCAACCCATCAAACCTACTTACGCTTTAGATTTTTTAAATTTTAACACCCAATGCACAAACTCATAATTCATCAAATATAAACAAGGCAGTAACACCAATGTAACCATCGTGCCAAATAATAAGCCGTAGCCTAGCGCCAATGCCATGGGTTGTAACAAATAATCTGTACCGCCAATACCGTACGCCAAAGGAATAATGCCCGCAAGCGTGGTTAAACTGGTAAGCACCACAGCACGCAACCGGTCTTTGGTACCTTTGACCACCCACTGATGCACAGTGAGTTTATTAAGCGGCTTATCTTTCAGGTAATTAAGGTGCGATACCAGCACCAGTGAATCGTTCACAATAACCCCCACTAACGCCAATATGCCCAAAATTGCAAAGAAACTAAAGGACTCACCATGTAGAAAAAACGCCCAAATAACACCAACAACCGAAAAAGGAATAGCGGTTAAAATCAGCAATGGTTGCGTATAAGAATTAAACAACAATACCAATAATAAGAAAATACCAAAAATTGCCATCACAAAGGCCTGCTTAAAGCTGTCCATAGATTCCTTAGTTTCTTTAGCGCCACCCGCTGCAATCGTACGCACAGATGGGAATGCTTCCTCTAGGTTGAGTTGCGATAGCGCCTCTTTCATTGCCACTGCTGTTGAGGTAATTTCATCATCAACACTGGCACTGACCATAATCGACCTAAGCCCATTGTAATGATTAAAATCAGGCTCGCCAATCAGCTCACGAATACTGGAAAAATTAGCCAATGGAACCGCCTGACCACTGCGATTAACCACCTTAAGTGCACTCATAAAGTCTTCTGATTGTTGCCCATCGCCTAAATAAAGTCGAAAATCAACATCATTCTGACCTTCTCTAATATTGGTCACATTAATACCTGAAAAAGCCGCTCTAAGATAGCGATTAACCGTGGCAAAATCTACATTAAAACGCGCCATTTTCTCAAAATCTAATTTCACCTCAATGCGGTCTTTGCCTGGGTCATCATTGCGATTAATATTATTAACACCAGGCAAATCTAGCAAAATTTGCGCTAATTTATCAGCCGCACGCTTATTTTCAGCCCTATCTTGGCTGATTAAATTAATTTCTATGTCTTCGCCTTGAGGTGGGCCTGGGCGCTTCACGGAAAATTCTAATTTCTCCACATCTTTGATTGTTTCCGCCTTGTCCTTTAATGCATTTAAGATTATTTTAGAGTCCAACTGACGTTGCGAACTTGGCAACAATTCAATCACCAAAGTTGCCTTGTGAGTAGAATACTGACCCACATCGGTGGTTACTGAGACGAGATTATCCGCCACAATATCTGTAATTAACCCCTCAACTTCAGCCGCCTTAGATTCAGTATTTGCCAATGACGAACCAGCCGACATTGTCATGCGCACATCAATTGTATCCACACCCACTGCTGGGAATAATGCAAACTTCATTTGTGTACTGGCAAAATACACTGAAAATACCAAAATGGCCACAAACATTGCTATCATCCAATAGCGAATTTTTAGCACTTGGGTTAAAAATTGCTCAAATTTACGTTCAAAATACGCAAACCAATTGTGTGTTTTTTGCCGTTCATTGGCACTTGCCAGATGCGCAGGCAGTGCTAATGATACTTCTAAAAATGACAATATTAATGAAAAAATCACCACCATGGGAATGACATAAATAAATTTACCCATCATGCCATCCATTAAAAACATCGAAGAAAAGGCCAATATGGTGGTTAAAATGGTGGTTACCACCGGCATAATCACGCGCTTAAAGCCATATACAGCCGACTTAAACTTGTTTTCACCCGTTTGCTTATAATGATGAACACTCTCTGCCACAATAATCGAATCATCCACCACAATACCCAGTACTAAAATCATTGCTGCCAATGAAATGAGATTGATTGTTTCACCAGTCATACCTAATAATGCCACCGTACCTAACAAACTAACCGGCAAACTCACTGCCACCCAAAAAGCCGTTTTAAACGACAAAAATGCACCCAAAACAACCAACAACAACAACAAGCCGATTAACCCATTATTAGTCACAATTTCTAATCGATTACGCACATGTTGGGACATATCCGATGAATAAAAAATATCTATTTGCTTCTGCTTGCCAGCCGTTTTATCCACAAGCGCTTTAACCAAATCAACCGTGGTAATAACGTCTGCTTGTGCTTGTTTTTTAATGCCTAAAATAAAGCCTTTTTTGCCATTCACCCGTACGATTGATTTTTCTTCCACATTGCCTGATTCGATGATGGCAATGTCTTTTAATCGAACCACCACACCCTCAAAGGTAGATTTCACAATAACCTCACCGACATCTTCTGCTGTGTCAAATTTAGACAATACTACAATGGTTTTTTCCTGCTGTTGATGATGATTACTGCCCACCGTATAGCGTTGATTGCGTTGATCAATAGCACTCATTACCTGTGGCAAGGATAATTTATGCTGGTAAAGTTTTTCAGCATCAATGCGAATTTGAATCTCTTTATCCAAATACCCCTGCTTGTTCACTTCTGAAACCCCCTCAATCAACTCAATTGAATCGGCCATACCATCTACCACATCCCGCAACTGGGCATAACTTAATTGATTACTGCCAATACTAATTTTAATCACACTTTTGCTGGAGGTTTTTTGGTCAACAACACGTGGCAACTCAACCACCTCTTCGGGCAGTGATTTGATACGATTAACCGCATTACGAATCTCTTGCTTAAGCTCAACAACATCACCGGCATCTTGAGATAAAACCACAGTAATATAAGAAATACCCGTTAAAGAGGTAGAGGTAAATTTATCAATACCTGAAATATCACCCAACTCATCCTCAATAACGTTGGTAATATTCTGCTCAACATCTTCAGGAGAAGCGCCCGGATAAAGCGTGCTAATAGTCATCACCTCAAAATCCACAGCAGGAAATTTATCGCGCTGAATGTTGTTTAAACTCAGCAGCCCAAGTGCTATCACACTAATGGTAAACACCAATGCAAGCTTTTTTTGTCTCACTAAAAATTCAAGAATATTATTCATAATATAAAATAGCCTCTAGGTTTACTTATCTTTTTTAAACCTTGAAAAAAAACTTACAATTATAATTTATTTACCGCGTGAGCGCTTACGTTCAACCTCTTTGAGTAAACGCTTGCGAATACGGGTAAAGTTTGGGGTGATTTCTACCAACTCATCATCATCAATAAACTCTAGCGCCTGCTCAAGATCTAATTTGATTGCCGGCGTTAACGATACTGCTTCATCCGTACCCGAGGCGCGAACATTGGTTAATTGCTTACCTTTCATCACATTAATCACCAAATCTTTGTCTCGTGCATGAATGCCCACCACCATACCTTCATAAATTTCTGTATTGTGCTCAACAAAGAATTTGCCTGATTTTTGCAAGTTAAAAATTGCATAAGCAACCGCCTTGCCTTGGT
This sequence comes from Gammaproteobacteria bacterium, assembly GCA_024280535.1. Taxonomy (GTDB): domain Bacteria; phylum Pseudomonadota; class Gammaproteobacteria; order PS1; family Pseudothioglobaceae; genus Thioglobus_A. Next base: position 5,708 of record JAJRPY010000145.1, read on the forward strand.
TCATAGAAATTAACGAGCCATTCGAACGCTGACCAATATTGCCAGGCTTTTGAGGCTTGTAGGCATCAAACGTTGAGTTCATCAGCCCTGTACCCGTTGTGGCTGTTAAAAATTCTGTTCTAAAACCAATTAAACCACGCGCAGGAATGTTAAATTCAAGCTTAACGCGACCATTGCCATCTGGCTCCATATTGGTTAAATCGCCCTTACGCTCGCCTAATTTTTCCATCACTGTGCCTTGATGCTGGGATTCAACATCAATGGTTAAGTCTTCAAACGGCTCGCAAATAACACCGTCAATTTCTTTTAAAATCACCTGAGGACGACCAACTGCCAGCTCAAAACCTTCACGGCGCATGGTTTCAATCAATATAGACAAATGTAATTCACCCCGACCTGACACCAAAAATTCAGACGGATCTTCGGTATTATCAACCCGAAGTGCCACGTTATAAATTAATTCTTTATCCAAACGGTCGCGAATATTTCTAGAAGTAATATACTTACCATCTTGACCTGCAAAAGGAGAATCATTCACTCTAAATGCCATAGACACCGTTGGTTCATCAACACTTAATGGGGCTAATGCTTCAATCATTTCAGGGTCACACAAGGTATCTGAAATTGAAATACCCTCAACACCCGTTACAGCCACAATATTGCCCGCTTCTGCCGCATTGGTTTCCACCTTATCCAGCCCTAAAAAACCTTCTAAATTGGCAATTTTTGCTTTTCTCTCAGAACCATCAGCACTCACCACTACCACTTGCTGATTCTTTTTAATCGTACCGCGAGTAATACGTCCAATACCAATTGCACCGACGAATGATGAGTAATCAAGCGCTGTAATTTGCATTTGTAGTGGCGCGTCAACATCCACTTCTGGCGCTGCCACATGTTTAATAATGGTTTCAAACATTGGCAACATATCGCCTTCACGCACATCATCTTCTAACGAGGCATACCCATTAATACTAGATGAATAAATAATAGGGAAGTCTAGCTGCTCATCAGTTGCTCCTAATTGATCAAACAAATCAAACACTCGGTCAATCACCCAATCAGGGCGTGCTGCATCTTTGTCAATTTTATTAATTACCACAATTGGATTAAGACCTTGGTCGAATGCTTTTTTGGTCACAAAACGCGTTTGTGGCATCGGGCCTTCTTGTGCGTCAACCAACAACAATACCGAATCTACCATAGATAAAACCCGCTCTACTTCACCACCAAAATCCGCATGTCCCGGAGTATCAACAATATTAATATGATAATCACCCCATTTAATTGCTGTATTTTTTGAAGAAATGGTAATGCCGCGCTCTTTTTCCAAATCGTTCGAATCCATCATACGGTCAGACGATTCAAAGCGCTCATCAAAAGTATCTGACTGCTCCAATAATTTATCAACTAGGGTGGTTTTACCGTGGTCAACGTGAGCAATAATGGCAATATTTCTAAGTTTGGTATTCATGCGTTTGGGGATTATTCGAAAAAGACATTATTATCCCCTAACTCTCCTATAATATTCAGATTAATCTAAACCAATAATTTAAAGACTAATGGGCAAAAAAAGTTCTTCTGGACGCTGGATGAGTGAGCATCTGAGCGACGAATACGTCAAAAAAGCCCAAAAAGAAGGTTACCGCTCGCGTGCCGTTTACAAACTCACCGAAATCATTAACAAAGACAACTTCATCAAACCAGGCGATCGCGTACTTGATTTAGGCGCAGCCCCTGGTGGCTGGAGCCAAGTTGCGATTAAAATAGTCGGCAACAAAGGTCAAGTCATTGCCAGTGATATTCTTGATATTGAGCCGATTAATCAGGTGGATTTTCTATGCGGTGACTTCACTGAGGATTCAGTTTACGCGCAATTACTCACACTCACTTCGGGCAAAAAAATGGATGTAGTGCTTAGCGATATGGCACCTAATATGAGTGGGCAGTTGTCTGTTGACCTGCCAAAATCTATGTATTTGTGCGAACTTGCCCTTGATATGGCACTCAAAAGCCTAAATACTAACGGCGCCTTTTTTATCAAAGTATTTCAGGGTGTGGGGTTTGATGACTATGTTAAAGCCTGTCGAGCTGCTTTTAAGCGGGTCACCATTCGCAAACCCAAGGCATCAAGAGCGCGTTCTAAAGAGGTATATTTATTGGCTATTGGTTTAAAATAGTCAAATGAAAAATTTTAACGATATTCGTACCCTACTCAAAGACGATTTAGCAAAAACAGACTTGCTGCTCACCACTCGTCTTAGCTCTAACGTTGCACTAATCAATCAAATGAGTGGCTATATTATTGGTGCAGGAGGCAAACGCCTACGCCCTTTGTTATTGCTCTTATGCGCGCGCGCCACCGATTATCAAGGCGAACATCATCGCTTAATGGCAGTGGTTATTGAGCTCATTCATACCGCAACCTTATTGCATGATGACATTGTCGATGAATCTGCCACACGCCGCGGACAAGATACTGCCAACGAAGTATGGGGCAATGCTGCCAGCGTTTTAGTCGGTGATTTTTTATACTCTAGGGCATTTGAAATGATGGTTGAGCCCGGCTCTATACGCATCATGCAAATTCTATCCAATGCCACCAATAGCATTGCCGAAGGCGAAGTATTGCAATTACTCAATTGCCAAAATTCCAAACTCACTGAGGCGCAATATTATCAAGTGATTGAGCGAAAAACTGCCGTGTTATTTCAAGCTGCCACGCAAATTGGCGCTATTTTATCTGAAGTTGACGAAACTCAAGAACAAGCCCTAAAAAATTACGGTTTGCACTTAGGTAACGCCTTTCAAATCATTGATGACGTACTAGATTATCAATCAGATGTTGAATCCATGGGCAAAGAAGTTGGCGATGACCTAGCAGAAGGCAAAACCACCCTACCCATGATTTTTGCACTCGCCAATACCACTGGTGCTGACCACAAACTGCTAGAACACGCCATTAACAATGCAGATAACCGCAATATCACCACAGTAATCAACATTTTACGCTCAGTAGATGCCTTCGGCTACACCCGCCAGCAGGCAAAAAAATCTGCCGAATTGGCCAAAAATGCCTTGGCTGACATTCCACCCTCTGCTTACAAAGAGGCGCTGATTTTATTGTGCGATTTGTCACTTCAGCGAACATCATAATGCTATCGGACGATTTAAAAACCCAAATTAAGGATTCCTTTATCGCGCTAAAGTCTGATATGAAAGACTTTAAAGTACGCCCTTCACAAAATAAGATGATTGCCGAAATCTCTAAAACACTCTGTGGCGAATATCAAGATTCTAATCAAATTTTATGCGTCGAAGCCCCCACAGGCACCGGAAAAACCTTTGCCTACCTGCTTAGTGCCATTCCCATTGCCAAAGCCCACAACAAAAAACTGGTGGTTTCTAGTGCCAATGTTGCCCTGCAAGAACAGCTATTATTTAAAGACATTCCCGAGGCACAAAAATACTGTCAAGTTGCGTTTGAATATGCCCTAGTCAAAGGCCGATCACGCTACGTATGTATTCGCAACCTGATTAATTTATGCGAAGATACCCCTGCTGAAAATTCTCTATTTGACAACACATTATTATTCGACGAACCCCCTGGAAAATACCAATTAGAGCAAATGAGTGAATTGCTAGAAAACTATTCAGCAAAAAAATGGAATGGCGAAATTGATGATTTAATGCGCACCCCTGAGCATGATATTTGGCAAAAAATCAATTGCAATCGCTTTACCTGCACGGCAAAAAGCTGTGAATTTTATCAAGATTGTGCCTTTTTCAACGCACGAAAAAAAATTAGCCAGGCCGATGTCATTATTGCCAATCATGATTTGGTACTGGCCGACCTTGCCACTGGCAATACGGTATTACCTAATGTAGATGAATCAATTTTCATCTTTGACGAGGCGCATCATTTAAGCTCAAAAGCCTTATCGCATTTTTCTTTAACCACTGGCACTGAGTTTATTAAAACCAGTGTTCGTCAAGCCAAAGGCATCGGCGACCAAATGTGCAAAATTAATGACCAAGATGTGGTGGATATTAATATCAAACAAGTGGATGATTACACTGCCGATTTAAGCAAACTGCTCAAATCTTTAACCTTTGATGACGATATTCATCTATTTGAACAAGGTCAAGTCGATGAGTCAATCAAACATATTGCTAAAAATTTATTTATTTCAGTCGCAGATATTCAGCAAAAATTCTCCATTTTGAAAGATTCTTGGACAGATTATTTAAAAATTAAAATCGTCGATAAATCCCTAGCCGACCCCATTAACAATGCCAGCGGCGAATGCGAACAACACTTGCTCAGCATCGTCGAGCTACTCTCTTCTTTTTTAGCCAGTGATGATAGTAGTAAATCGCCCCATTCCCGCTGGATTGAAAAAAACACCCTTGCCAACAAAAAAACCAACTATCTATTAAATAGCGCACAAACAGACATCTCTGGCAATCTTAACTCACTCATCTGGTCAAAGGCATCAGGGGTTGTGCTCACCTCTGCCACGCTATCTTCCTTAGGCAGTTTTGACCGACTCAACAAACAATTGGGGTTGCAAAAATCAGACAATCAATATCTACGCCTACCCTCCCCTTTTACATTCGATCAAGTCGATTTTATCATTGCCAAATTCAAAGCCAATCCGACTCAAGTCTATGACCACACCCAAGAAGTAGGCACCCAATTGCTCAAACGCCTAGACACCAAGCAAGGCTCTTTGGTATTATTTGCCTCAAATAAGCAAATGCAATTGGTAGCAGATTTAGTCGAAAAAAAGCTAGACTGCACTTTATTTGTGCAAGGCGAATACCCGAAAAAAACCATCTTAGAAAAGCATGCCGACTTACGCAAACAAGACAAAGGCAGTGTTATTTTTGGGCTTGACAGTTTTTCCGAAGGCGTGGATTTAAAAGGCGACAATCTAACCCATTTGGTGATTGTCAAACTGCGTTTTAGCGTGCCTACTTCCCCCATTGACAAAACCCTGGCGGATTATCTACAATCTCAACAACGCAATCCATTTATGGAAATTTCATTGCCTGATGCCTCACTACGCCTAATCCAAGCTTGCGGCAGGCTAATCCGCACAGAAACCGACACTGGCAAAATTACCATTTTTGATAATCGCCTAACCACTAAATTCTACGGCAAGCAACTATTAGCTGCCCTGCCTAATTACCATATTGTAGTCGAATAAACAAAGCACTATTTCCTGCGAATTAACACATTTATGCGATAAAATAGACTGATAATTTTTCAGCATACTTAACCACATTGGACTCAACTAAGCGCACTCAAGCCACTCAAAAAATCACCCTTATCGGGCTGATTGTTGATTGTTTGCTGGCAATTTTTAAAGTAGTTGTTGGCATGGTCGGTAATTCAGGCGCCTTAATCGCTGATGGCATTCACTCATTTTCTGATTTACTCTCTGATGGCGTTGTGCTATATGCCGTTAAGCACTCTCAAGCCGAGGCCGATGAAGACCATCCATACGGACATCAAAAATTTGAAACCATTGCCACACTGGGTTTAGCTATTATTTTGGCGTTAATTGGCTTGGGGATTATTCTTAGCAGTATTGATAGACTAAACAACCCTGTCACCTCAAGCCACATTAATCTATTGCTCGGCGTTGCTGGCATCTCTATTTTTTCTAAAGAGATGCTCTATTGGTACACCCTAAAAATTGCCAAAACCTACCGCTCCGACCTGATAAAAGCAAATGCTTGGCACCATCGATCAGATGCGCTGTCTTCTGTTGTTGTCTTTGCCGGTATTTTAGGCGCAAGTTTGGGTTATGTTTATTTAGATGCCACAGCTGCCATCATTGTCGGCTTGATGATTCTCTACATTGCCTGGACACTGGGCGCGAGTGCCACCAAGGAATTGGTCGATACCTCAATTGACGCCGATCAAATTGCAACATTACGCTATGCACTCGGGCAAATAAGCGGCGTCAATAGCGTACATTCACTACGCACCCGCAAAATCGGGCATACCATTTCAGCAGACGTACACGTACAAGTTGACCCATTTTTAAGTGTTAGCGAAGGTCATATTATTAGTGTTAGTGTCGAGCGTGTGGCAAAAAAATGTCTGGCAGAATTGACCGACGTTACCGTGCATATCGACCCTGAAGATGATGAGATTGTCGCACCCTACGAAAACCTACCTGAACGTGCTGAAGCCTTGGGCATTTTAACCAAAGCTTTGTATAATAATCAATGTGACGGTGACATTAATCGCATCCAATTGCATTATTTAGAAGGCAAAATTCACGTCGATTTTTATCTGCCGTTAAGTTGTTTGATCAATGACAATAGTCACAAAGACATTCTTTTTCAATTAAATCAAACTCTTGAAGGCTTGTATGGTTTTGGACATATCCGAGTTTATTTTGGCAAAGATTAAAGGCAATGATACGCATGGCACATCGCCCCTGCTAGGGCATCCGTGGCATCCTCTTGAGGCGCCTTATTCAATTTTAAAGATTCACAGACCATAAATGACACCTGATCTTTAGCCGCATGCCCCTTACCTGCCACTGCTTTTTTAATTTGATTGGGGCTATATTCAGCCATCACAATACCATTCA
>JAJRPY010000146.1 GCA_024280535.1 Gammaproteobacteria bacterium
CGCCAGTGCATTTCGCATCAATTATGGTGTGAAGTCAGCGAGCAAATTAGAACGTTTTTAAACAGCAAAACCTTGCAAATGGTCATTGATGATCACAATTTAAACAAAGGATTATAATAATATGTCAACCCCAACTTATATGGACTATTCGGCCACAACGCCAGTAGATAAGCGTGTCGCAGAAAAAATGATGGAATATTTAACCATAGATGGTGATTTTGGCAATCCTGCGTCAAACTCTCATTATTACGGCTGGCAAGCGGATGAAGCGGTCAAAAAAGCACGCCAGCAAGTGGCAGATTTAATTGGTGCAGATGCCAAAGAAATCGTTTGGACATCGGGTGCCACCGAGTCAAACAACTTAGCCATTAAAGGCATTGCGCATTTTTATCATCAGCAGGGCAAGCATATTATCACTCTAAAAACTGAACATAAAGCCGTGCTTGATACCTGTCGTCAATTAGAACGTGAGGGCTATGAGGTGGATTATCTTGATCCTATGGCGAATGGGCTACTAGATTTGGCGGTGTTAAAGGCTGCTATTCGTGAAGATACGATTTTGGTGTCCATCATGCACGTTAATAACGAAATTGGGGTCATTCAAGATATTACTGCTATTGGTAATTTATGTCGAGAAAATAAGGTTTTCTTTCATGTTGATGCGGCACAATCGGCCGGCAAAGTGGCAATTAATTTAAAGCAATTGCCAGTGGATTTGATGAGTTTTTCAGCACACAAAATTTACGGCCCTAAGGGCATGGGTGCGCTTTATGTGCAACGCAAGCCACGTATTCGCCTAGAAGCGCAAATGCACGGTGGTGGGCATGAGCGGGGTATGCGTTCAGGCACACTAGCAACACATCAAATCGTTGGCATGGGCGAGGCGTTTGCCATTGCTCAGGCTGAAATGAAAGAGGAGAATATCAAAATTGGCGCATTGCGTGATCGCTTGCTGGCAGGCTTTGAGGGCATGGAAGAGGTGGTGATTAATGGTGATATGGCGGCGCGTATTCCGGGCAATCTGAATATTAGTTTTAACTATGTTGAGGGGGAATCGTTAATGATGGCAATTAATAAAATTGCCGTTTCTTCTGGGTCAGCTTGTACTTCATCCAGTTTGGAGCCTTCCTATGTGTTGCGGGCATTGGGCTTAACGGATGAGCTGGCGCATTCTTCCATTAGATTTACCATTGGTCGCTATACCACCGAAGCAGATATTGATATGGCAATTGACTTAGTGCGTGAAAAAGTTGAAAAATTGCGTGAATTATCGCCACTTTGGGATATGTTTAAAGAGGGTATTGATATTAGCAAAATTGAATGGGCAGCACATTAAATTACTTAAAATATACAAGGGTTAGCCAGTCTGAAAAGGATTAGAATGGCAACTAAACACATAGGAGAAAAAATATGGCATACGGCGAAAAAGTAATGGATCATTATGAAAATCCACGTAACGTTGGCGTTTTAGACAAAGATGCAAAAAATGTTGGCACAGGCATGGTCGGAGCACCTGCTTGTGGCGATGTAATGCGCTTACAAATTCAGGTGAATGATCAGGGTATTATTGAAGATGCAAAATTTAAAACTTATGGTTGTGGCTCTGCCATTGCCTCAAGTTCTTTATTGACAGAATGGGTAAAAGGCAAATCATTAGACCAAGCCGCGCAAATCAAAAATACGGATATTGCCGAAGAATTATCCTTGCCGCCCGTTAAGGTGCATTGTTCAGTATTGGCAGAAGACGCGATTAAAGCGGCTATCCAAGATATTAAAGATAAAGCATAAGCAGTAATGTCCATCACTTTAACGAACAGTGCCGCAAAACGCGTTGTTGATTTTCTAGCCAATCGTGGCTCGGGTATCGGCATACGTTTAAGTGTGCAAACGACGGGCTGTTCGGGCTTGGGTTACAATATGGAATTTGTTGATAAGGCCAATGCGGATGACAGTGTTTTTGAGGATAACGGCGTTAAAGTCATTATTGATGCAAAAAGTTTGATTTATTTGGATGGCACCGAGGTCGATTACGTTAAAGAAGGGCTTAACGAAGGCTTTGAGTTTAACAACCCAAATGCCAAGGCTGAATGCGGCTGTGGTGAATCATTTACTGTATAAACGCGTTTAATTCGGTTATAACTTATGCAAAATTTTTTTGAATTATTTTCATTAACAGTGGATTTTGACATTGATTTAAGCAAGTTAGAGTTGGCATATCAGCAGCAAGCAGGCATATTTCATCCAGATAAATTTGCCACTGCCACAGAGAAAGAAAAAAATCTTGCCTTGCAAAATACTTCATTGGTGAATACTGCCTACGATACGCTTAAATCGCCTTTATTGCGCGCAACCTATTTGCTCGAACTGGCAGGCATTAACGCATTTGATGAGAAAGATACGCAAATGGATACGGCGTTTTTAATGGCGCAAATCGAATTACGAGAGTCGTTAGAGGTAATAAAAGTAGAGCAACAAGAGATAGCACTGGATGACTTTATTGAAAATATTACAGGTAAAATTAAACACAATATTGCGCAAATACAGCAAAAATTTGAATTTAGTGAGTTTAATGAAATTAAAAATTTAGTTAGAGAATTGAAATTTTATATACAATTGGAAGGACAGGCAAAACAATTGATGGACGAGTGGTTATGAAACAAAAATTTGATAAAAAAGAAAAAAACTTAGAGGATATAGATGATTTACTTGCTAAATCTTTTGTAAAAATTAGAAAGAATCTAAGTAGCGAAAGAAGTCAGTTGGATGAGTCGTCTAAGGAAATGCATCAACTCTCTCAATTGACAAAAATATCTAGTTTAGATGTGCAGATAAAGGAATTACTTAGTCAACAAGTTAGAACTATAGAGACAGTTAAACTAAATAAACAAATAAAAGAATTGCTCGATCGACAGACTAAAACATTAGAGGTATTGGAAGCGGTTAAACCCAATAAAAAAATAAAAGAATTGCTTAATCAGCAGGCTAGAATATTTAAAACAGTTAAACCTAATAAAAAAATAACAGCATTATTTGACCAACAGACTAAAATATTAGAAGTGGTTAAACCCAATGAAGAGATCACCAAACTGATTAAAAAAATAACTGATAAACATCAGGATTTGGCTAATTTTTTAAGATAATTTTGACAATAAAAAAACCAAAATTGATTGTAATTGCAGGACCAAACGGAGCAGGAAAAACAACCGTCACTAAGCAGTTGTTAAACCATCATTGGCTCAATAATACGGTTTATATTAATCCTGATGAAATTGCACAAGAAAAATTTGGTGGCTGGAATAGCAAAAAGTCTTTTATTCAAGCCGCAAATTATGCAGAAAAAGTGCGTAATGACTGTATAAAGAGTAAACGAGACTTGGTATTGTCTACAAATGAAAAAGTAGAGTTTGTTAATAAAGCAATAAAAGCTGGATTTTTCATCAGGTTGTTTTTTATTGCTACTGAAAATCCATTTATCAATATAGAAAGAATTAAGTTAAGATTTAAAAGTGGTAGTGGACACAAGGTGCCGATGGATAAAATTATTGCTAGACATTTTAAGTCAATTAATAACTGTGAAAAATGTATCAGTTCAAAATTGATTGATAGAATTTATGTTTATGATAATTCTATTGAGGGTGCAACGCCAAAATTAATTTTTAGAATTGCTAATGATGATAACAAAAGTCTTTTAAAGCAATACAGCAGAACGACTAAGTGGATTGAAAATATTATAGACCTACCTGGAAATTATTCTTAACATGGCATTATTACAAATATCAGAACCCGGTCAAACAAGTGCACCTCATCAGCACAAATTAGCCATTGGCATTGATTTAGGCACTACTAATTCATTGGTGGCCTCGGTTCAGAGTGGGAAAAGCGTTATTCTTCGAGATGAAAATAATCAGGCAATTTTGCCATCAGTGGTGCATTGTGGTGAAAACAATAAACTAACCGTGGGTTGTGATGCTTGCCCATTTGCAAAAACTGATCCCACCAATACTATTATTTCAGTGAAGCGCTATATGGGCTTGAGTTTTAAAGAGGTGAGTCAGTTTAAAAACTGCCCATATCAATTGGTTGATGAGGCAAATAATGTCTTATTTAGGACAAAGATGGGGGATTTGTCTGCTGTTGAAATTTCTAGTAGTATTCTCAATTCTTTAAAGCAGCGTGCAGAAAAAACCCTGGGCGATGATTTGGTTGGCGCGGTGATTACTGTACCGGCTTATTTTAACGATGCACAACGTCAGGCCACCAAAGATGCAGCCACACTCGCTGGGCTTAATACTTTGCGCTTATTGAATGAGCCAACTGCTGCTGCGGTGGCTTATGGTTTGGAGTCGGGTGAAGAGGGCGTTCATGCTATTTATGATCTCGGTGGTGGTACGTTTGATATTTCAATATTAAGTTTTTCCAAGGGTGTATTTAAGGTGCTGGCAACAGGCGGGGACGCTACGCTGGGCGGTGATGATTTTGATCAACTTATTATCGATGATTGCATTAAAAAAATGAATATAATCGAACTCACACCCACTCAAACACAAAAGATTAAACAATTTTCACGCACCGCCAAAGAGACATTAAGCCATGCTGATTTTGCTGAATTTGATTGTATGCAGATGCCGTATAAAATCACTCGTGAAAAATTTGATGAATTGTCTAAACCCCTCATCAAACGCACCTTATTATTAACCAAGCGCTGTTTGCGTGATGCTCAGGTGGATATTGACCAAGTCAAGGATATTATTATGGTTGGCGGCTCAACCCGTATGCCTTTGGTGCGCTCAATGGCGAGTGATTTATTTAACAAGCCGGTTTTATGCTCTATTAATCCTGATGAAGTGGTGGCCAAGGGTGCCGCTATTCAGGCGAATATTTTGGCAGGCAATAAAACAGCGGATGATATGTTGTTGTTAGATGTGTTGCCACTGTCGTTGGGTTTGGAAACGATGGGGGGTTTGGTTGAAAAATTGGTGCACCGAAACACCACCATCCCCATCACCCGTGCCCAAGAATTTACCACTTTTAAAGACGGTCAAACTGCCATGAGCATCCATGTATTACAAGGTGAGCGCGAATTGGTGAAAGACTGTCGCTCTTTGGGTCGTTTTGAGTTAACAGGTATCCCGCCTATGGTTGCGGGCAATGCGCGCATTCGTGTTGAATTTCAGGTGGATGCTGATGGGCTTTTATCGGTGAGTGCCACGGAGCAAATTTCAAACGTTAAGGCACAGGTGGTGATTAAGCCTTCGTATGGTCTAACAGATGCACAAATGGAAAAAATGCTGAAAGAGTCGATTCTTTTTGCAAAATCAGACATAAAAACAAGACAATTGCACGAGGTTCAGGTTGATGCCAGCAGGACGCTGGAAGCCATTGACTCAGCACTTAAAAAAGATCAAACCATGTTAGATGCTACTATGCTTGAGCGTATTATGAGCGCTAGATCTGAATTAGAGGCAGTGGCTCAAAGCGATGAAGAAACACTCATTAAAACCAAGATTGATCAACTTGAACAAGTATGCAGCGCTTTTGTTGAAATGCGTATGAATGCGACTGTTACGCAAGCCATGAAAGGCCATAGCGTCGATGAATTTTAACCCTTAAAAGGATATAAATATGCCACAAATCATTATCTTACCGCACTATGAATTATGCCCAGAAGGGGTTGTTATTGAAGCCAAAACAGGCGACACAGTTTGCAATGCTATGTTGGCAAACGATGTTGAAATTGAGCATGCCTGCGAAATGTCTAATGCCTGCACCACTTGCCATATTTATGTACGTGAAGGCTTTGATTCAATTACCGAATCAGACGAAATAGAAGATGATATGCTGGATAAGGCGTGGGGGCTTGATCCAGATTCACGCCTGTCTTGCCAATCGGTGATTGGCGAAGTAGATTTGGTGGTTGAAATTCCAAAATACACCATTAACCAAGTCTCTGAAAATCATTAGAATTTTAGGTATTTGGAAATAAATCCTTTGGGTGCTTCTTTTGGACCAAATTCTAGCACCACATCCATAGGCTTTTTCTTAGATAGGAGCCATTGAGGCATGGGCGGGTTGTCGCTACTACCGCAACTTTTGCCCAAATTATTCGGGTGAAAAATCTTAACAAAGGTCGGGTTGGTTAAATCGTCAGTATAGACAATGCCGCAATATCGTTTAGTGTGTTCGGCAACCAGAATATCTTTAATGCGCTCAAGTTGATGGATAAATGTTTGCGCATCAAGAGTGCTAGCTGGCATTATTTCCAGCGTGTCATATAAATACCAATCGCCAGGGTTGTTGTGCAGTGTTTTTAGCAAGGCGTGGCAATCTTGCCAGTGCATAACACCAATAAAACGACCTTTGAATTGGGTTAAATAATCCATACTAAAAAAGCCTAATTAAAGACCTTGTGGTTTACCAAACATTATTCAATAGTGATACTTGGGAAGGCGCTCACTGCGCGGTCTTGCTGGGTTAATTTGGCACTGACTTTTCGGGCAATTTCTTTATAAATTTCAGCCACTCGACCATTAGGATTTTTGGCCACTGTTGGGGTGCCTTCGTCAACATCGGTTCTAATGTCTATTTCTAGCGGTAGGGCGCCTAGGAAATTAACGTCTGCTTCTGTTGCCATCATTTCGCCCCCACCGGTGCCAAAAATTGCTTCTTCGTGACCACATTTGGAGCAAATATGCAGCGACATATTTTCAATAATACCCAAAATAGGAATATTAACTTTTTCAAACATTTTTAAGCCTTTTCTGGCATCAAGTAAGGCAATATCTTGTGGCGTGGTTACAATCACCGAGCCACTGACAGGAATTTTTTGTGATAAGGTTAATTGGGTGTCGCCTGTGCCTGGTGGCAGGTCGATAATCATATAATCAACGCCACGCCAAAGCGTATCGCGCAACATTTGCTCTAAAGCTTGCGTGACCATAGGGCCACGCCAAATCATTGGATTATCCTCATCAACTAAATAGCCAATAGACATACTTTGCATGCCGTGACCCAAAATAGGCAATAATTTTCCTTCGGCAGAGGTATCGGGTTTGAGTTTGCTAACACCGAGCATTCTGGGCTGTGATGGGCCGTAAATATCGGCATCTAAAATTGCCACTTTTGCGCCTTCTGCTTGAAGTGCTAGGGCTAGGTTGACTGATGTGGTTGATTTGCCAACGCCGCCTTTGCCCGAGGCCACGGCAATAATATTTTTTACTTCAGATAAAATTGCCACGCCTTTTTGAGTGGAATATTTAATGATTTTTGTGTCAATCGTCACTTCAACATTGTTAATCTCTTGAGCGGCCAGTGTGTCTGTAATCTGTTGGCTCAATTCGTGATGATAGCCTTTTGCAGGGTAATTCAGCTCAATTGTAATCTTAACCTTGTCACCCTCAAACTCGATAGTATTAATTGAATTTGAAGAAACAATGTCTTGTTCGGTGTATTTATCAACCACATTGGTTAGGATGTTGTTAATATTGTCAATCGTTAAATCTGCCATATTCTTGCGCCTGTATTTCAGTAAAATGATACTATTTTATCGTATAACGATATCAGTCAACCTTAATATTAATAAGCCTATCCTTATGAACCCAAGAAAAATTTTAGTTACCTCCGCACTGCCTTATGCCAATGGTGAAATTCACCTAGGTCACCTGTTAGAATACATTCAAACTGATATTTGGGTGCGTTTCCAAAAAATGATGGGCAATGAATGTCATTATGTTTGTGCTGATGATGCGCATGGCACACCGATTATGCTTAAAGCCACGGAATTAGGCATCAGTCCAGAGGCGTTAATTAATGCTGTGAGCGA
>JAJRPY010000147.1 GCA_024280535.1 Gammaproteobacteria bacterium
AAAAACAAATCCAATGCCATGCACAGTGAATATTATTTCTTTACGCTTTGCGGTATCACCTAAAAGGGTTCGAAGGCGTTGGACTTGTTTGTAGAGTGTTGACTCTGAGACTGTTTTTTCTTGCCACACATTGTTGATTAACTCATCTTTGGTTAATGTTGCCTGTGGATTTTTAACAAAATAAAGCAACAATTTATAAGCTGTTGAGCCTAAATCAAGTTTTTCACCATCCTTAATCAAAGCATGTTGCCTAGTATCTATCATAAAATCTAAAAAATTATACACTTATTTTTTCTTCTATCCTTTTGATTTTAAATATAATTTCCAATCTGTCCAATAATGTCTGATTTTTGTCAGGACTTGATTGATGACTTACACTAATGTGAAACACAATTCTAACATAAGTTTTTCATGAATGAAGATGAATTTATATTAGCTTATGTTTATGAGATACACATCTCAAAATACAAACCAAATGCAAGAGAGAAAATAATGAAAATAATAATATTTGCTTATACATTAATCAATTTATTACTCCCTATAAATGTTAATGCAGTCAACACTGTTGGTTTAAATGGAGCACCCTGCCAATACAGTACAATATTTGATGCTATAAATGCATCATTTCAAGATGACACCATCTATATAGAACCAGGGACTTACAATGAGTTGTTAGGAAATATTAGTCAAAGTCTCACTTTTGTTCCTGCTGTTTCTGGCTGCTCTGCCGAATTAACCACAGCTAACTCTTTTAGTGTCATTATCGATGGCAACGGTGGTTCATTTGATAACACAGGTGGTTTAGTGCAGATTATATTAAACCCAGGTCAGGTTATGTTTCCGACAGTAGTTACCTTTAGACACATGCAACTGCGAAATGCCTTTTCTGAAAATGGTGGTATTATTGCCGTAACAGGTGGTGCTGTGCTTGTTTTAGATGATGCTGATGTCACTGATGGTATTGCCTCTGCTAATGGAGGAAATATTTTTGTATTGGGTGCGACTGGTCGCAGAAGTGAAGTTCAACTTATCAACGATAGTCGTATTTTGCGCGGAGAAGCTTTAGTTGATGGCGGGGCTTTATCATTAGACAATTCCAAATTAATAGTTACTAACGGTGATATAGATTTCAATAGTGCAGTGGGTAATGGCGGTGGTGTATTTGCTAATAATTCAATTATTACACTAACTAGCGACCAAGCCAAAGTAATCAACAATAGTGCAGAATTTGGCGGAGGAATTTATTCACAACATTCGACCATTGATGCCGTTAGTGCTCTGATAAATAATAACCAAGCAAACGATCAAGGTGGTGGAATCTATACTTTTGCTACCCAATTGACTCTGGATCATGCAATAATGGATGGAAATAGCACTTTATTTACTATAACTAATTCAGGTGGAGGGGCGTTATCTATAGGTGCTTCAATTAACAACAATTCAATAACAAATATTACAAATAGCACATTAACCAATAACCATAGTGCTAATGCCGGAGGTGCCATAACGGATCGTGGAAGCCCGCAATCACAATTAAATATCACAAATACTCTAATTTCAAACAATAGCGCCAGTATCAATGGAGGGGGACTTAGGCTTGGTTCACCCACAAGCATTAATAATTCTACAATAACAGCAAATATTGCAAGAGAAGGAGGAGGACTTTATTTAAGTGGAGTAGTAGGAATTAATCATAGCGATATACGTGCCAATATCGCATCACAAACAGGAGGAGGAATTGAATGTAATAGTTGCCAAAACCTAATGATAATAGATACCCAAATACATCAAAATACAGCAACCAATGGTGCAGGTTTATACATTCGAAAAGGCCATCAAACGACCATTATTAACACCCGTATTAGCAGAAATCAGGCAATAGAAAATGGCGGAGGAATCTACAGCCAACACTAAATATTACTATTTCTTCCAGTGACGATGCAAGATTATTATTTTGCTCCAGTTTTATGCGGTACTGTTCTGAGTTGTCTCTTAATGTTGCGAATCAATTTGGAGGAGCAATCTACAGTGAGAGTACTTCAACCGTAAATCAAACATCAATACTGACAATCTCTGCTACCGATATCAGTAAAAATAAAGCGACTCTAGCAGGCTCTGCCATTTATCAAACTGCCACTCATTTAGTTATTCCCAACTCCATAAAAATGACCAATGTTTTAGTGCGGGATAATGGTGATGATGTTGTACAAGAAAGCACCATTGAACTTCATAAAAATAACATTTTTCTTAGTATTGATTCTGCTACTATTGCAGCTAATTTCGGCAATCCTTTATTTGTTGATAATCTTAAAGCGAATGTTACTATAAAAAACAGCATCATATACGATAACAGCCTAGGCCCTTTTATTGCAACAAATGCCTCGCTAACCAAGGCCTGCAACAACACCCAAGCAGCAGCCCTTAATGGGCAAAGCTTAGGTATAAATTTAGGCAATCCATTATTTACAACATTAAACGATAAATATTACCATTTATCAATTAATTCGCCCAGCGTGGATGCCTGTACCAATGGCCCCATAACGGACCTAGATGGATTTTACCGCCCAAATACAGGAGGTATGTACGACCAAGGTGTTTATGAACTAAATGGCTCTGTTTTACTTCCAGAAAAAATATTCTTCAATGGTTTCGAATAAATTCTTGAAAATATTAACTCAGCCTGTATTAACCCCGCGGCAGAAATATTATCGCATAAAGCGCTTAAATCCTGATGGAGTAAATAAGCTGTCCTTGGCAATTTCTCCGTTGTATTTGGCATCAGATTTTACTTCATTTTCTAAGCCCATAACGTGGTAGCGTTTTGATACTAAATCGTGAAAAACGTTGATAACAGAAAAAACACCTGGCATTTGCTTAAAATATTTTGGATACGCCATGCTCACTCGCCACAAGTCACCTTTTTTGTTGTATTGATCGGCAACAGCCACCTGCCAAGTGTCTTCATCAATATAAAAGGTGCGCTTGAAATAGACATGTCGCCATTTTGGTTTGAGGGTAGCTTCAATTACCCACACACGGTGCAATTCATAACGGGTATAGCTTGGATTGATATGATTTTTGGTTAAAATATCGCGATAGCGTTCATCTTTATTATCCAGTTTTTCATTGTTGTAAGGGATATAAATTTCACGTTTTTCTAGCATTTTCCAATCAAAACGATTAGGGGAGCCACTAATCATATCCGTATCATCAACTGTACGTAAACCTCCGGATGTTGGCACAATATTGTCAAATGCTACATTTGGCGCACGGATAACGCGGCGTCTGCCCTTGTCCCACAACCACGCTGAACGGTTATTATTGAGTTGGTCAAGCGGCTCCAAAATTAAAATCCCACTGCCAGATCGTGTAGCAGGTGCCAATGTTTTAGCAATAACTGATATAAAATTTTTACCTTGATGATTGGTTAAATACGAATCAAAACGAACCAATGCCTTATTGGTAATCAATGTGAATTGCCCACTTTTTTCAATCACTGCATCACTAAAGATACTTTCTACCTGCTGACCTCTCCATCGAGCAATATGATTAAAATAAATCTCTAAAGCTGATTGTGGAATAGGAAATGGAATACCGCCCAATGCATTTTCAAAACCCGATTGATCTTTATTTAACTCTGAGGTAATAGCATTATCAAAAGTATTGTCATAAACCCACTGCGGAGCAACAGCTGTTCGGTGCGATGGATAAATAGGCATTTGGAAAGTGTCGTATTGCTCAAACAAAGCCATTTGCCCTGCGGTTAGTTTGTCCTCATATTGTTGGTAGTTACCATGAGTGATGGTAAACAGAGGCTTTTCATCAATTAAGTTTTCTACCAAATCATTCCAAATAGGAATATCCACACCATTACCAGCCTTAATCGCACCAAATGGTGTGAGTTCTTCCTTTAATTGGACTTGATGTTCAATATC
>JAJRPY010000148.1 GCA_024280535.1 Gammaproteobacteria bacterium
ACACGGCTGGGGCTTGGTCCGTCCTTCCAACACAACCCCCTGCCTGGTACTACGATTTGAGGCAGACACCCAACAAACCCTAGAAAAAATTCAAGCAAAATTTAGACATTGGTTGTCCGCTAACGACATTGCTACGACAGATTTTTAATTAACTTTTTACCCAATTTTTGTTTACATTTCTAAAGAAGGATAATTAACACTTGCCTTGCTTATTTTTCCAAAAAAAAGCCCTGTTTTTAACAAGGCTTTTTTTTAACAACTGGTTTAAATCTAAAGATTAAACCGAAAAAATGACGTCGTTTATTTTACACATTTTTTTAAAAATACACGCTTTACAGCCTCATACTTTCCTTTAATTTTTGCATATTTCGCTACTTCTTTATCATTTTCGTCAATAAAGAGTAGTGCAGGCAAAAATAGAAATACTGCTAGCATATCTTTATTATCCTGTTGATTCTTTTTTGAGTCAACAGCATGACCTGACTCAAGAACAAACTTCTCTAGTGCAAGATATTCTGATTTAACATCCACACAAGACAAATCTGCATAGGCACTATCTGGCGTATGAACTCCAACAACTTCCGATGCACTCTTATTATTGCCACAACCCGAAAGCATTGCGATACTTACAATACCTGCCATTAAAGTTAATTTTTTCATCTTATTTTTCCTTTGTTATTTGATTATTACTATGCAGACACTGCTATAGTAAATTCAAAATTATACTTAAAAAAACAACCTCTTAAACAATACTTATCATTGAATTTGTTTTGGGCACAAGCATCCATGATACGGCTGAACAAAGAACAACAAGACAAAGATAAAAAAATAAATTAAAGTTTTTCCAAAAAATATCTTTAATGGTGCAAATTCTGGTACTGATAGTACACTTTGGACGGCTAGCAGATGTATTTATGGGCAAATTTAACACCCTGTAACGCCAGAACAGCTTTGTTGATAGCCCTAATAACTCTGTGCATCTGTTGGAAATTGTTGATTTTTCACCGCTTGAATAAACGCTTTAGTAGCGGATTTAGGGGTGCCATTGGTTAGAAAATTCTTCACAAATTTGGGTGGATGCTGGGTGATGCCAAGCATGTCATAGCCCACCAATACCTGTCCATCACAATCTACGCCAGCACCAATACCGATAACAGGGATGTTGATTGATTGTGCGACTTGCTTGCCCAAACTTGCTGGAACACACTCAAGCACAATAGCTTTTACCCCCCAACTTTCGAGCGCCTTGGCATCATCCAGAATTGTTTGTGCGTCATGCTGATTTTTGCCTTGTACTTTATAGCCCATAGTCAATACAGACTGTGGTTGCAAGCCTAAGTGCCCACAAACAGCAATATTATTATCTTGCAAACTGTTAAAACAAGCTTTGTGTTCGCGCCCGCCTTCGAGCTTCACCATGTGTGCACCCGCCTGCATCAAACGCTGGGCATTGGCGAGTGCTTGTTCGGCATTAGTATAACTCTGATACGGCATATCGCTGATTAACAAGGCGTGTTTAACCCCACGTGCCACGGACTGTGTGTGATAAAGCATAGCCTGCATATTCACGCTGAGCGTGTTTTCATGGCCTTGAATGACATTACCGAGGGAGTCGCCAACGAGAATACTATCAACACCGCAGGCATCAAACAGCTGAGCAAATGATGCGTCGTAAGCAGTTAAACAGGTGATTTTTTTGCCCAATTGCTTGAAGCTGACAAGGTCGTTAATATTCATAGTTTTTTTAATGCAGAAATATCCAGTTTGTTAATCAAATCTTGCACCTTGCCCAATATCGGCACTTTAAAATCAGGCTCAATCTCCGCTAATGGCACCAGCACAAAGGCGCGATTCATCATTTCAGCATGTGGCACTGTCAATTGCTTAGAGGCAATCACTTGCACGCCGTAAGTAATAATATCCAAATCAATGGTTCTGGCTCCCCATTTTTTCTCACGCACGCGATGCTGATTAGTCTCAATGGTTTGACATATATACAACAATTCCAACGCCGTTAAATGCGTGTCAACCTCACAAACAGCATTAAGATAATCAGGCTGCTTACTGCCATCAATAGGAGGCGACTGATACAAACTTGACAACGCCACCACACGCACATCTTGCGTATTGTTTAGCGCAGTAAGCGCCTGTTTAATTTGTTGTTTTGGGTGATTAAGATTTGACCCTAGTCCGATATAAGCTAACACTGGATTAAGGTACCAATGCACTCACCAGCATATAAACGAGTAAGCACATTAGCAGTTTTACCTGAGGCAATGACGGTATTGGTATTGGTTTTAGCAGCAGTTTTGGCGGCAAGGACTTTGGTGTGCATGCCACCAGATCCTAACGAACCGCCCGTTCTACCAGCGACTTTTTCCAGTTTTTCATCATTTACATTAATTTTCTCAATCAGTTTGGCTTGCGGATGTTGGCGAGGGTCAGCATCATAAACGCCGCCTTGGTCGGTGAGGATAATCAGTTGGTCTGCCTCGATTAAATTGGCTACTAAGGCGGCCAAGGTGTCGTTGTCTCCGAGTTTAATTTCGTCGGTGGCGACGGTGTCATTTTCATTCACAATGGGGACAATGTTCAGTTTTATTAATTGATTGAGTGTGGTGCGGACGTTGTTGGTTTGTTTGGTATTGGTAAAATCATCGTGAATTAATAGCACTTGTGCACTATGGATTTGGTGCTTAGAAAACAAAGATTCGTAAGTTTGCACCAAACCCATTTGCCCGACGGCAGCAGCAGCTTGTAATTGATGAAGTTCTGTTGGGCGTGTGTGCCAGCCTAGGCGCTGCATGCCCTCGGCAATGGCACCACTGGAGACCAAAACCACGTCAATCTGTTGGCGTTTGAGCTGGCTAATTTGGGCGACCCATGCGGCAATGGCAACCTTGTCTAAACCTTTGCCATTATTCGTTAGCAGTGCTGAGCCTATCTTGACTACCCATCTTTTATTCATGACTCAACTCTTTTATTAATGTAAACAAACCTTCAATTAAGTCCTTACAACCCAAGCCGTTTAACGCAGAAATATGAAATACTTTGCCTTGATATTGAATTGCCTTTAGTATCTTAGTTGTCAATTTTGCTCGCTCATCGGCTGGCAATAAATCCATTTTGTTAAGCGCCAATAAACGCGGCTTATCCGCCAAGGTTTGGTCATATTTTTCCAGCTCATGCTCAATTGTTAAAAAGTTTTGTATCGGGTCAGAACCATCCGCAGGCAGCACATCTAATACATGTAACAACGCCTTGGCACGGGATAAATGCTTTAAAAATTCAAAACCCAGACCCACACCCTCACTAGCATTTTCAATTAATCCAGGAATATCTGCCATAACAATATGCTCGTCATAATAAGACACCACGCCTAGCGATGGATGCAAGGTGGTAAATGGATAATCTGCCACCTTTGGGCGTGCGCTGGATAGTTGCCTAATCAGGCTTGACTTGCCAGCATTGGGCATACCCAGCAAGCCAATATCCGCCATAATGCTCATCTCTAAACCAATTTCACGCACCTCACCAGGTGAACCGGGGGTGGTTTTGCGTGGGGCGCGATTAATGCTGGATTTAAAGCGCGTGTTGCCCAAGCCATGAAAACCGCCTTTAGCCACTAACATCACTTGTTCGTGCTCAATCATCTCGCCAATCAACTCATCAGTTTCTAAATCATATACTTTGGTGCCTAGCGGAATCTCAACGGTCAAATGCTGTGCCGACTTACCACGCTTGTTTTGCCCTTGCCCGGGTTGTCCATTTTTTGCCCTAAATAAACGATTAAACCTAAACTCACTCAGCGTGTTTAAGCCTGCCTGTCCACGAAAATACACATGCCCACCATCGCCGCCATCGCCGCCATCAGGCCCGCCATCGGGGATATATTTCTCTCGGCGAAAACCCAGGCACCCTGCGCCTCCTTTGCCAGCCTCAATGCGAATACTGGCAGAATCTACAAATTTCATACAAAAATCATTAAAATACAATGAGCAAAATTATACCATCCATCAATGAATCAAACGCTATACAACCTAATTAGTACTTTATTATTGCCAATCATGCTACTGCGCCTAGTGCTAAAAGGGCTATCAACACCTGCCTATCGACGTAGAATTGGTGAACGACTGGGCTTTGTTGATGTCACATCATGCCCTATTATTTGG
>JAJRPY010000149.1 GCA_024280535.1 Gammaproteobacteria bacterium
CTTAATTGATCACGCTCATCACTAACAACGCCTTTGGAATCAACCAATAATATATTAGATTTTTTAAATCCCAACTCACAAAGTAAATCTAATGTGGCAATGCCAGCAGCACCTGCACCCAAGCAAGTTAATGTCGCACATTCGGGGGTTTTTCCTTGGATTTCTAATGCATTTAACAAACCTGCTGCAATAATAATAGCAGTGCCATGCTGATCATCATGAAACACAGGAATATCTAATAACTCAATCAAACGCTGTTCAATCTCAAAGCAACGCGGCGCAGCAATGTCTTCCAAATTAATACCGCCAAACGTTGGTGCAATGTTTTTCACCGTATTAACAAACTCAGCCACATCTTGCGTATCCACCTCAATATCAAACACATCTATATCAGCAAACTTCTTAAACAAGACTGCCTTGCCTTCCATCACAGGCTTTGAGGCAAGCGCCCCAACATTCCCAAGCCCCAACACAGCCGAGCCATCAGAAATAACAGCTACTAAATTATTTTTAATTGTATAGCGATCAACCAATTCAGGATTATTGGCAATTTCTCTAACTGGTGCTGCCACACCAGGCGTGTAGGCCAGCGATAAATCCTCTTTAGTATTGAGTGGCTTATGCGAAGAGACAATTAATTTGCCAGGTCGATCGCCTTGATGATAATCCAAGGCGGCTTGATGAAGTGTTGAGCTCATATTGTTTATTTTTTATGATTAAGTCTTGACATTATCCAAGAATTTTATTCGCTCTAGTAGCAACCTTGGAGAATATTAAGCAAAAAAATTGTCCACTTAAGAAAATACCCAGTTTGCATTGTTTTTAATATTTGTGGATATAAGTGGAGTTAAGTGGTATAAAATGTTTATTTGAATAAAATGATAAACAAAAAAATGTTCCGAGGAGTGCACAGCCTAATCATTGACGCAAAAGGCAGAATGAAAATACCCACGCGTCACCAAACACATATTGAGCAAATTTGCTCAGGTCAACTGGTACTCAGCATTCACCCAGATGACCCTTGTTTATTGCTATATCCCTTAACCGATTGGCAATTATTAGAAGAAAAAATCAGCGCCCTACCCTCATTAAACATCCACACAAAACGCCTAAAACGCAAACTAATTGGACACGCGACAGACTGTGAACTAGACAAAACAGCCCGCATTCTAATCCCAAGCACCTTAAGGGATTACGCTAAAATTGACAAAAAAATTATCCTCAGTGGTCAAGGGCATAATTTTGAATTATGGGATGAAAACAGCTGGAATGAGCAGTTAAATAATTTAGACCAATTAAGCAAAAGCGAGCAAATTCCAACCGAACTTGCTCAATTATCATTATGAACTCTAATCACCACCAATCCGTGATGTTGGATGAGTCAATTGATGGCTTAAATTTAATCAACAATGGTATTTATATTGATGCCACTTTTGGTCGCGGCGGACATGCTCAAGGCATATTAGACCGTTTGGGCGGGCAGGCTCAATTAATCGCCTTTGATCAAGATTTAAGTGCCATTGAATACGCCAAAAAAACATTTAACGACCCTAGATTAAACCTAATTCACAGCCCTTTTTCACACATGCACAGCATCATTAACACACTGGACTTGAGCGGAAAAATCAACGGCATTTTGATGGATTTAGGCGTTTCATCACCGCAACTTGATAATGCCAATCGCGGCTTTAGTTTTAACCACGAAGGGCCGCTTGATATGCGCATGAACCAAACCTCTGGATTGAGCGCTGCCCAATGGTTAGCAGTCGCAGATGAAGCAGAAATTGCCCAGGTGATTTATGAGTTTGGGGATGAAAGAAAATCTCGACATATTGCCTATCGAATTAAACAATTTCAACTTGAGCAACCGCTAACAACCACCCTGCAATTAGCCAATATTGTGAGTGAAGTCGTCAGAGGGCAAAAGAAAAAACACCCTGCAACACGCACTTTTCAAGCAATTCGTATTTTTATCAACCAAGAACTCAGCCAACTAAGCGCCGCACTTGAACATTCAGCGCCCCTGCTGGCAGTGGATGGGCGCTTATCAATCATTAGTTTTCATTCCATTGAAGACCGAATTGTCAAACGCTTTATTCAAACAAATTCAAGGCAGAAACGCTTGCCCAAAGGTCTGCCCATTGCTAATCAGGCTATCGAAAAAATGCCCTTTACGGACTTAGGCAAACAGTTTGCCAGCAAAAATGAGATTGCCCTTAACAAACGTTCGCGCAGCGCTATTTTAAGAGTTGCCAGCAAAAACTAAGCATGCAATTACCCAGCAAACTTAACATTAATTCAATATTACTTTGTGGCATTGTCGGACTCAGTATATTGAGTATTTCTTGGCATCAAGAGATGAAACTACTATATAAAGATATCAAACGCGAAAACATTAAAAATTACCAAATTGTTGCACTAAACAAGCAATTATTAAGTGAGCGCTCGCAAATACTCAGTGGTGAAGAGATTAAATCGGTGGCACTCACCCAATTAGGACTCAAAGAACTTGAGCCAAAAGATTGGGGAAAATGGTACAAAGGTAGGCTCTCCTTATGACTTTAAAACTATTGCCAAAATTGATCAGAGTACAAGGATACTGGCGCCGGCAAGGAGTCGTTAAAATTGCATTTGTTGGGCTTTTTGGGCTTTTTTCCTATCATGCCATTTCTGTTTCCAGTACCGACAATCAAACCCAATCTATCCAAGAAAGAGCCGCCAAACAAGCCCATAATACCCAAACCCAAGTTGCTCAAAGAGGTAATATTTTAGATCGACACGGCAATATATTAGCCAGCTCAAGACTACTCAAACAAGTGATACTTGACCCCATGCTGGTTCATTCTGCGTTCATTCCAGCCTTAGCAACTGCATTGGCTATGGATGAAGAAAAACTCAGCGCACTACTTGCCAAAAAAAGACAAAGAGGCTCTCACTATCTACCGATTAAAAAAAATCTAACCCTAACCAGTCCAATTCTTGCCAATCTAATCGCTCTTAAGCGTCAAAAAATAAAAGTGTGCAATGACAAAACCATTAACGCCAAAATTAGCCTACTGGACAAAATGCTCAATGTCATACACTGGCAAGCTGTCAAAGGCAAGGAAATGGTTGTTAAAAAATGTCGCAAAAAGCGAATTGGACAAGGGTTGGTTTTACAACAAGCCACTCAGCGTTACTACCCAAAGTCTGCCGCCATGGCACCGCTACTAGGACGCGTTAATTCAGTCAACAAAGGGGCATCTGGCATTGAAAAAGAATTTGAAAATATATTAGCCGGCTACAATGGAAAACTGGCTTTAACTTTTAAAAATGACCACGCCTATTTCAATCCTACCGTTGAAAACACGCTGCATCATGGGCAAGATATCGAACTCACTATTGATGCCGATATTCAATACCACGCCTACACAGCCATTAAAAAATCTGTCCTAAAGCACGAGGCAGATTCCGGCTCTGCCATCATACTATCCCCCAATGGCGAAGTGCTTGCCATGGTCAACTACCCCGCTGATGATCCGAATGATAAAAGCCTATACAATCCAAGCCATTATCGCAATCGCGTATTATCTGACAAAGTCGAACCTGCTTCAACCATGAAGCCATTCACCATGCTATTAGCATTAGAGCAAGGCAAAATTACTGCCGAAGAAGATGAATTAATCGATGTAAGCCA
Organism: Gammaproteobacteria bacterium; assembly: GCA_024280535.1. GTDB lineage: Bacteria > Pseudomonadota > Gammaproteobacteria > PS1 > Pseudothioglobaceae > Thioglobus_A. Next base: position 3,677 of record JAJRPY010000149.1, read on the forward strand.
CTCAATTGGTCATCTAAAAAGCAATAAAACCGTTAGAAAATATGGCGATGCCATTACGATTAAAACCATTTTACAAAAATCCCACAATCTTGGCACTGTTAATGTCTCTGAACGCCTTAGTAAAGAAGATATGTACAATACTTGGAGCAAACTAGGTTTTAGCCATCCTTTAGGACTAATTCCCAGTATTGAAAATTACGGCTCATTACGGCATTATTCCTCTTGGGGATTGGCTGATAAACGCACCCTATCCTTTGGTTACGGGCCGATGGAGACAAATTTGGCACAACTGGCTCGCGCCTATTTGGTTTTTGCCAATGATGGTGTAGTGCCGGCATTAACCTTGGTTAAAAATATGCCCACCTATGCAAAAAGCACCCAAGTTTTTAGCAAAAAATCAACTGATAAAATTGCCACGTTATTGGATTCTGTCGTCTCTTTGAAAGGGTCTGGCTATCGGGCAAGGATCAAGGGTTACGACGTTGCTGGCAAAACAGGTACGGCAGAAATAGTGATTAATGGCAGGTACCAAAAAGAAGGTGCTAAACGTACTTTTTTTGCCGGTTTTATGCCCGTCAAACAGCCTAAATACATCATGGCAATCAAATTGGATTATCCAAAAAAATGTTACGTCTATAGAAGGCCTGATCTAAAAAGCAAATGTGAAGGTTCAAATTCTGCCTCAATGGTATTTAGCGAGACTATGAAACATGTTTTAACGAATGATGATAGCATTCAAATTAGCCAACAATAACTAAGATTTTTGCTTGCTTTTTAAAATCCCCCGCATAATTTCTTGCTGCTCTTCTAGTGTATGCGCTTGGTGAATAGAACGTTTTATTTGCTGACCTTTTTGCCGTTTTTCTATTAAATTTAAAATAGACAAAAATTCTTCTCGAGCCTGAGTTTCGCTTAAAAATGGCTCAAGCGCACACAAATCATTCAATCGTTTAAAAACACCTTGCTTGTTTTTAAATGGCTTGATTAACGCCGATTGGGCAATATTGTCATCTATTTGTGCCGATCTTATCAACTCTAGCAATACCTCAGAATTATCCATACTACGCACCCTAAGCTCTGCGGTTGAATCCGCTAATGCTGGATAATTAAGCACCAAAGTAATCATTTTTGACATTAGCACTTTCATATTACTTGGCTTGGCCTGCGTCGGCTCAAAGCCCGAATGCTCGGAAAAATCATGAAAATCCATAGCATCATGATTAATCTGTGCATCCATATATATAGCAGGTGGCTCTTGAGGTTCGGCTATTTCCTGATTAAAAATAACCCGAACTTGCTCAACACTCTGACCCACAATTTGTGCCACACCCTCAACTAGCTGCTGCTGATACACCTCATAATTCACTGTTTTAATCAACACCAGCACTTGCTCTAAAAATTGCGTCTTGCCTTCAATCGTCTCAAACGCCACTGTGGACTTGACTTGCTCAAACAAAAACTGCGACAAAGGCAGGGAAGTCTCAATACGATTTTCAAACGCCTTGGCAGATTCTTTTTTAACCAGCGAATCTGGATCCTCACCCTCAGGCAAAAATAAGAATTTAAAACTAACACCGACCTTAATTAACGGCAAGGTAATTTTTAACGCCTTCCAAGCAGCAGCACGACCCGCTTCATCGCCATCAAAACAAAACACCACAACATTGGTGGTGCGTATCAGCATCAGCAAATGCTCCGCAGAAGTGGCCGTGCCTAATGTGGCAACCACTTTGGTGATGCCCGCTTGGTGCATGGCCACCACGTCCATATAACCTTCAACCACCAACATATAATCCATGGATCTGGAAAATTTTCGCGCATGGTATAATCCATACAATTCCCGAGACTTTGAAAAAATAACACTTTCTGAAGAATTTAAATATTTGGCCTTGGCCTTGTTGTCAAACGCCCTACCGCCAAATGCAATCACATCTCCTTTGCGATTATGTATTGGAAACATAAGCCGATCGCGAAAAAAATCATACTCGCCATATTGACCTTGCTTGACCAATCCTAACGTTTTAAGATCGTCAATGGTTTGCTCGTTATTCTCAAAATTCAGCATCAAATCTTTCTGACCCGGAGGCGCAAAACCCAGCGCAAAACGTTTGGCAATTTCCCCGCTAATGCCTCGATTTTTGGCATAATCAACCGCCTTATCTTTTGCCAGCGAGTTGCAAAATTGATTAATGTAAAAATCAGATACCTTTTTAGACAGAACGCGATAACGCTCAATCCGTGGATCAACTGGCTTAACGTTTGATTCGTAAGCAATCACCAAGCCATATTCGCTGGCAATGGTTTCAATCGCCTCAACAAAGTTTAAATTGTCAAATTTCTGAACAAAACTAATGGCATTGCCGCTCTCACCACACTTGAAACAATGATAAAATTGCTTATGTGCATTGACGGCAAAATTGCTATTTTTACCCCCGTGAAAGGGACACGGAGCGCGATAATCACTGCCCGTTTTTTTTAAAGGCAGGCGCTTGTTAATCAAATCAACAATATCGATTTGATTAGGTAGGTCGTCAATAAAACTCTGAGCAATATAAGGCATATAGTATATTTTAATGAATAATCAAAATTTTTATCATCCTAAATTTATTCCCACTTGGATGCTCATCGGATTAATGAAGTTAGGCGCCAAACTGCCCTTTGGCACTCAAGTTTTCCTAGGCAAGCTGATGGGGTTTTTGCTCCATCTTTTTCTAATTCGGTTTAGAAAAATTGCCTTTATTAATATTTCTCAATGTTTTCCAAATAAAGCCAAACCTGACGTTGAATATTTGGTTAAGCAACATTTTTTTGCCCTTGGGATTGGTATTTTTGAAGTCGCTAACTGCTTTTATTTAGACAACGATGCCCTTAAAAAACGCTACCACATCAATAATTCACACATACTACAAAATGCATTAGACCAAAACAAAAACATCATTTTATTAGTCGGACACTTTACCACAATGATGCTAGCCGGCAGAATGCTACTACAACACTATAAATTTGCCGACGTCTATCGCCCACAAAACAACACACTATTTGATACCACAATGACCCAGCAATTTATCCGGCACGGCTCGGTATTAATCAAAGCCAAAGACTCCAGAGCACTGATTAAAACCTTAAAATCTGGATTGCCCATTTGGTATGCACCCGATCAAGATCTTGGCACAAAAAACGCCACTTTTGCACCATTTTTTGACATTCCCACTGCCACAATCAATGCCACTGCCAAACTGGCAAATATTAATAACACAGTCGTTATTCCTTTGTCTTTCTCACGCAATAACTCTGGTTATGAATTAGAATTTTCCCCCGCCTTAACACATTACCCAAGCACTGATGCCATACAAAATGCCACACTAACCAACCAAATATTACAAACCCAAATTCTCAAAGCGCCCGAGCAATATTTATGGATTCACCGACGTTTTAAAACTCGCCCCAAGGGCAGCCCTGGATTTTATTAACTTATTTACAATAAAATATTAGAATACTAAAACAATTTAGCGTATAATTTACCCTTTATTATTTACATCCTTGAAACTATATTATGTCAATTGATACCCAAGCAATCATTAAAGAATACCAGGCCACTGATGGAGATACTGGCTCTACCAATGTGCAAGTTGCCTTATTAACCGCTAGAATTAAGCATTTAACTGAGCATTTTAAAATCCATAAAAAAGATCATCATTCCAGAAGAGGCTTACTACATTTAGTCTCTCAACGCAAAAAACTACTCACTTACCTTAAGCGTAAAAACGTCAGTGCTTATTCTGATTTAATTTCACGCCTAGGTTTAAGAAAATAAGCTAAATTATTTTTCAAACAAGCCCCATACGGGGCTTTTTTTATGCCCACTCAATAGTAAAATTAGCCTCATGGAACTATCACCCACTTACCAACACATTGACGATCTGATTCAGCGTGCAAAACTATTATCCCTTCATTTAAATCTTGAGGAAAAACAAGCTCGCCTAGAAGAAGTGCAACTTGAAATGGAAAACCCCGAAATATGGTCCGACCCTAATTATGCCCAAACCTTAAGTCAAGAAAAATCAAAATTAGACTCCCTATGTCAAGCCTTTAAACAAGCAGACAGCATTTTAAACGATGCCAGAGAATTGCTTGATATAGCACAATCTGAAGACGACGAAGAGACGGTCAATGGCGTTAAAGAAGACCTTAATCTGATAGAAGAATCCATTGCAAAACTTGAATTTGAGCGTATGTTTAATGGCGAACTGGATGCCAATTCAGCCTATTTGGACATACAATCAGGCTCGGGCGGAACAGAGGCGCAAGATTGGGCAGAAATGGTACTACGAATGTACTTGCGCTGGGGTGATCAACACCAATTCAAGGTTAAACTGATGGAGGCCTCAGCCGGTGAAGTTGCCGGTATCAAATCTGCCACTATTCACTTTGAGGGCGAATATGCCTATGGGTGGCTTCGCAGTGAAATTGGCATTCATCGATTAGTACGAAAATCCCCCTTCAACGCCAACGGCAAGCGTCATACTTCATTTTGCTCCGTATTTGTATCACCCGAAGTTGATGATAATATTGATATTGAAATCAATAAATCCGACATTCGTATTGACACATATCGTGCCAGTGGTGCCGGCGGTCAGCACGTCAACAAAACCGATTCTGCCGTGCGCATCACCCACCTGCCCACCAATACCGTGGTTCAATGTCAAGATGGACGCTCCCAGCATGCCAATAAAGATCAGGCTATGAAACAATTAAAATCAAAACTCTATGAACTTGAAATGCAAAAACGTCACAGCGAAAATCAAGCACAAGAAAACGCCAAATCCGACATTGGCTGGGGGCATCAAATCCGCTCATATGTACTTGACCAATCGCGCATCAAAGATTTGCGCACAGGCGTAGAATCAACCAATACCAGCGATGTACTTGATGGCAATTTAGATCAATTTATTGAAGCCAGTCTGAAAGCTGGATATTAAAAAACCTCAGCGTCACTTATACAACACAAAATACATTAACCGAATATCTGCATTTTTTATTGTCAAACCAAAGAAAGTAACAAGCAGTATTTAGATAGACTATAATATATCGCAATGACAATAATCAACTTTATTTCTGGCAAAGATTTGGGTGGACCGAAGCAATCTTTCATACTGTATAGCGAGCTATTAATTAAATTTGGCTTTAAAGTCAATTCTGTAATCAGGCAAGGTGCACCACTTAAGGAAATTTTACAATCAATGGGTATTCACGTTGATGAAGTGAGTTATATTCGAACAACGCACCCTTTGTTTGTTAAAAAATCCATCCAAAAACTACGCGAGTCACTTCGCCCTATGAATGCCTCGATGATTTTCGTGCACAAACAATTAGACATTGAATTGGTGCGTCGTGCATTAGGTGATGAGGTAAAAATTATTGGTATTATTCACGGATTTAACGCAGCACATATTGAACATGCTGATATATTAATTGCCGTTTCAGAAAAAGTTAAACAGTTTTTAAAAAACAATCACTACCGTAAGTCTATTTACGTTTTACCCAATATGGTCAAAATAGGCGAAAACCCTATCTACAAAGAATTACCCGCCACACCGCTGATTGGCGCCATGGGCGTTTTCAGAAGAAAAAAGGGCTTTCATGTGCTGATTAAAGCACTGTCCATCTTAAAACAGCGAGATACCCCATTCAAAGCCATCATTGCCGGACAAGGACGCATCACATGGTATCTGAAATATTTACGTTGGAGGCTAGATTTAACCCAAGAACTGACGATGCGTGGCTGGGTTTCAAATAAAAATCGCGATGAATTTATTGACAATATTGATTTGTACGTACTACCCTCTCGCACCGAAACCTTTGGCATGGTCGTAATTGAAGCCATGGCCAGAATGAAACGCACCATTGCCACTAAGTGCGGCGGGCCTGAAGAGATTATCACCCATGGTGTTGATGGTTTTTTAGTCGCAAAAGAAAATCCTGAGGCACTGGCCAACCAGTTAGAGGAATTAATCAACCACCCAGAAAAATCAACTCACATTCCAGCTGCTGCCTTTAACACCACAACCAATAATTATTCACCTGCTGCGGTTGCCAACGATTTAAAACACATTATTTCCAGCCTAACCAAATGATTGCTATAGTGCCGCATAATTTACGCAAAGAAAGCAATATTGACAATATTGACTTTTCTCAATTAATATGGATTTCAGAACGCCCAAATACTGATGGCACAATTAATGATCTGGGTTCGGATGATCATATTATCCTTTACCCGTCTTCAAAAATCTGGTTTTTAAACAACACCCAATTAAAATGCAATGTGTCACTTATCATTGCAGAGCCGCCATCAGTGCACAAAAGATACTATACTTGGCTATGGCTGCTGCGATTCAAATTTCATAAAATTTTTGTTCGCTACTCACACTTGGCTATCAAATGCGACAATGTTATTTGCTTTCCTATCATTGGATGCTGGACCCAAGATGTTGACATTGACAATCCAATACAGAAGAATCAGCTTATTTCAATCATCGCTTCTAACAGAAACCAGCTACCTGGGCATAAAATTAGACATCAAATAATCAAACAACTTTCCAATATCGACTGTGCTATTATTGGCCAAGGCTATCAACCTTTTAAAGAAAAAAAAGAAGGCTTATTGCCATACAATTTTTCAATTATTATAGAAAATTCCCAAGAAACTGATTACTTTACTGAAAAATTAGTCGATTGCTTTGTCTGCATGACTACTCTTATATATAATATTGGCAATTATTTTAACCTAATTAAAAACCTTCAAACTGTTATTGAAAAATTATCAGAAGACCTTTACTTCAAAATGCAACCGATACTTATTAATAACCGCAAGCTTACGTTAAACTATGCTAATACTCGCCCATACCTTGTAAACGCCTTATTAGAGGAGACTACTAAATGATTATCGTTAATATGAATGGTGGATTGGGCAACCAAATGTTCCAATACGCTTTAGGAATGGCGCTATCCATCTCTAAGGAAACAGCGCTTAGACTGTACATTAAAGAAGTGCAAAATAGAGGTGATCATAATGGATTTGAGTTGGATAACGTCTTTAGTATATCCGCCAGCATTGCCACAGCTAAGGATCGCAGACAGGTTCTAGGATTTAGATATTCCCATAGGCTAATTAAACTCTTATGTTTAAAAAATATTCGCATTTTAAAAAGCAGTCGCTATATTTCTGAAAAATCATTTAACTATCAACACAACATATTTAATACTGGCAACAACATTTTTATTTATGGATTTTGGCAATCGGAACAATATTTTTCAAACTATCGAGATGCTATCCTTAAAGAATTTACCTTTGCCCAACCATTCAATGAAGAAAATTTAGCCCTGAAAAAAACCATACAGTCTTGTCTCTCAGTCTCTATTCATGTAAGGCGCGGAGATTATATCTCTAACCCAGTCACCAACAAGTTTCATGGTGCATTAAGCGCGGATTACTACCAAAAAGCCATCGATAAACTTAAGCTTGATAACGTCTTGTTTGTATTTTTTTCTGATGATTCAGACTGGGTTAAACATCATCTAGCACTCACAATACTTAATGATGGCAATTTTATCGTCGTTGATTGTAATAGTGCTGGCGATAGCGCTAATGATATGCGACTAATGTCTCTTTGCCAGCACAACATCATAGCCAATAGTTCATTCAGCTGGTGGGGCGCTTGGCTGAACACCAATCCAGGCAAAATTGTTATTGCGCCAAAAAATTGGTTTGTCGCTGATATGGATACTAGTGACTTAATTCCAGATAATTGGATACAAATTTAATCAGTTATTAGCCCTATTTTTAACGACAAAAACCCCAATTATTAAAATTAGCAAACTCTGTGAAAAGTGAAAAACAGGGCTAATTCTTAAAAATGATATCCGAACCGAATAATTTTTCCAGCAACATTTATATAAGGGTGTTTATTTTTCTCTAGAGCGATAAAATAAACAATTTTTAAATTTTAAATTTAACTTCATCACAATATGCGCTATCTTCCAAACTGGCTTTATGATGCTAATTAAGCCAGTTGTATTTTTTTGATAACCAATAGTACTTCCTCCTAACTTCTCATCTATAGTAGTTATATAAGACTTATTGCTTGTCCATATAGGTGTTTTGTAAATATAAACAAATCTAAGCATATTATCAACAGCGGTCCTTTATGTTGACATATTTTGATATAAATTTTTGGCAGCATTTTTCCCGACAATTTGCCCTATTGTTCCATGAGCAGGAACCACCCATTTAGTGAGCAACTCATTTTTTTCAAATATAATTTTTCCCTTTAGTCCTGATAAATCAACATAGTCATTTATACTGATCACATTTAAAATATCATCCAAATCCTCAAACAACGTTTTATCTATCACAATATCATCTTCAAGCAATACAGCAAAATCTTGCCGCTGCTCTTTGATAATTTCCCAAGCCCTAATATGAGATAAAAAGCACCCAACTTGACCTGCATTTGGCTTAACTAAGCTCATAATTAGACTTTGATTTTTACCAGCTTGTTTAATA
>JAJRPY010000150.1 GCA_024280535.1 Gammaproteobacteria bacterium
GTGATACGTTACTTTTGTGCTACGGCAATTTTGTCAACGGTATCAAATTCAAACTTGATTTCTTTCTAAGTTTCCATTGCGCTCGCCAGCTCAGTACTGTTCTTAGCTGCTGAAGTAAGAATATCTTTACCTTCTTTCTCAAGCTCACGACCCGTGTTACGAGCTTCAACACAAGCTTCAACTGCGACACGGTTTGCTGCTGCACCTGCTGCGTTACCCCATGGGTGACCCAATGTACCGCCACCAAACTGTAAACAAGAATCGTCGCCGAAAATATTTACCAATGCTGGCATGTGCCAAACGTGAATACCACCAGAAGCTACTGGAATAACACCTGGCATTGCACCCCAATCTTGGTCAAAGAAAATGCCGCGTGAACGGTCTTCTTTAATGAATGAATCACGCATGATGTCAATCCAACCTAAAGTCGCATCGCGGTCACCCTCAAGCTTGCCGACAACAGTGCCTGAGTGTAAGTGATCACCACCTGATAAACGCAAGATTTTAGTCAATACGCGGAAATGGATGCCATGATGCGGGTTGCGGTCAAGCACCGCATGCATTGCACGGTGAATGTGTAACAACATACCATTATCTTGACACCATTGCGCCAACTGCGTGTTTGCAGACCAACCGCCAGTAATGTAGTCATGCATAATAATAGGTGAACCAATTTCTTTAGCATACTCAGCACGCTTCATCATTTCATCAGAAGTAGGCGCAGTAACATTTAGATAGTGACCTTTACGTTCACCAGTTTCAGCTTCGGCTTTCTCGATAGCCTCTTGAACGAAGTCAAAACGCGCTCTCCAGCGCATAAATGGCTGTGAGTTAACGTTTTCATCATCCTTAGTAAAGTCTAAACCACCACGAAGACCTTCATAACAGGCACGACCGTAGTTTTTAGCTGATAAACCTAATTTAGGCTTAATAGTACAACCTAACAAAGGACGACCATACTTATTCAAAATATCACGCTCTAACTGAATGCCCTGAGGTGGGCCATTACAAGTCATTACGTAAGCGATTGGGAATCTGATGTCTTCTAGTCTTAGTGCGCGTAACGCTTTAAAGCCAAATACGTTGCCCACTAGAGAAGTCATAATGTTTACAACTGAACCTTCCTCAAATAAGTCAATCGGGTATGCAACAAAAGCATAAAAACAAGTGTCGTCACCTGGTACATCTTCAATTGCATAGCAACGACCTTTGTAGTGATCAAGATCGGTTAATAAATCCGTCCACACCGTTGTCCAAGTACCTGTTGAAGATTCAGCTGCAACTGCGGCTGCAACTTCTTCACGAGGTACACCGTCTTGTGGTGTGATTTTAAAACATGCCAGGATATCCGTTTCTAACGGTGTGTAATCCGGCATCCAATAAGTTTCGCGGTAGTCTTTTACACCCGCATCATAAACTTTTGCCATTTCATGGTCTCCTTCATTAAAAGAAACACCATGTTACAATAACTTTTATATAATGTAAAATAATATTTATTTAGTTAATAATAAGTTTTAATTATGATTAATTACACCTTAAAACAACTCTATAGTTTTGAAGCCGTGGTACGCACCAAAAGCTTTACCAAGGCAAGCAAAGAGCTATTTGTTACCCAACCTGCGGTTTATATGCAATTGCAACAATTATCCAAAAATATTGGCTCAGATTTGATCAATACCCACGGTAAATTAATTATACCAACATTCATTGGCAAAAAACTTTACCAAACTTGCCTAGACGTTATTAGTACGCTTGAAAGTTCACGCTTAGAAATTGAGCAAACACTTAATCCGGATTCAGGCCATTTACAAATTGCCGTTGCCACAACGACCAACTCTTTTGTGAGTCGAATTTTGGCTAAATTTAAGAGCAAATACCCGCAGATGACTTTTCATTTAGAGGTCACTAATCGGAGGCTGTTACTGGAAAAGCTTAGCAATCATTCGACTGATTTGGTCATTATGGGGGAGCCACCTTCTGATTTGCCGCTCACAACTCAGCCCTTTATGGAAAACCCTTTAATTGCCATTGCCCATCCCGAACACCCGCTATTGTCCAATAAAAAAAATAGTATTAAAACCTTGCTCAAAGAAATACTCATTACTCGAGAGCAAGGCTCAGGCACCCGAATTACTATTGAGCGAATTACGGGTATGAAATTTAATTCAGATATTGAAATCAACTCTAATGAGGCGATTATTGAAGCGGTTCAAGCTGGATTAGGCATAGGGTTTGTATCAAAGCATACGGTAAAACTTGAATTGGAAAATGGCATCATCAAACAACTCAATGTCGATAACTTTCCAGTAACTCGCCACTGGTATGTGGTTCATCAATCAAACAATAAACTGTCGCCCATTGCTCAACGCTTTAAAAAATTTATTATTGACAATAGTGTGTTGTAATACTCTTTTGCAAACGCCTCAAACCAACAATACCCCTATTAAAAGATGATTAAAAATTACCAATTAATTCGCTCAAAACGCAAGACTTTAAGTTTGCAAATCAACTCAGATGCCCAGATTATTGTGCGTGCGCCAAATCGATTATCAATAATGCACATAGAGCAATTTATTGATAAAAAATCCAACTGGATTGAGCAAAAAATAACAGACACACTTGCCAAACAACTCAAAAAACCCACTTACCTAACAGGCGAAAAATTCTTATACTTGGGCAATGAATATCCATTAAGCATCAACGCCAAGCACCCAAAAGAGCTGACTTTTGATGCTCAAACTTTCAAACTCAGCAAAGGCGGGCAAGCAGAATTTTTGGCTTGGTATAAAGAATCTTTTAAAAAAATTGCACTACCACGTCTTGAGTATTATGCAAAAAATTACCATTTTACCTATCATCAAGTACGGCTAAAAACTCAAAAAACCCGCTGGGGTTCGTGTTCTTCGATAAATAATATCAATCTCAATTATTTGCTTATTCAAGCGCCGATGAGTGTGATTGATTATGTATTAGTGCATGAGTTGTGCCACACTGTCCATAAAAACCATTCAAGTGATTTTTGGCAGTTAGTTTGTACTATTTTGCCCCATTATAAAGCCAGTCAACGCTGGCTTAAAGAGCACGGACATAGATTAACCAGGCTATAAACTTACTTATCGTTAAACTTTGCCGTTGCCTCTTCCATGGCACTTTTCAAGCTGCCCATTTCATTCATTTCAACAATAATATCACCGCCACCGACCAATTCCGAATTAAAATAAATTTGCGGAAAAGTTGGCCAATCTTGAAACGCAGGCAAATTTTGCATCACTTCTTGGTCTTCAAAAATATTCACGTAAGCAAACTCAACACCCGTTGATGCCAGAGTTTGTGCGGCAGTTGCTGAAAATCCACATTGTGGAAATTGCGGTGTACCTTTCATATAAAGCACCACCGGCGCGCTATCTACTTGCTGTTGAATCCTATCCATTACATCCATAATTTACTCCTTATTGGGTCACTAAAATCTGATATTTTACGCCTAGATGAAACTATTATGCTTTAATTGCTTGAGCAATCGTGTACTTTTGACCTTGTTTTAATTTTTTATAATTGCCAAACACGGATTTAAAATTATCCTTAATAAAATGACGCAAGCCATTAATCGTCACAAAGGTGATTTTGCCACCCGGTTTAAGCGCATCAAACGCATCATACAAAATAATACTTAACTGCTCTCTGCCCACTTTAGCTGGCACATTTGACACCACTTGATCAAAATAATTTTGTCGATTAACCGCTGAAAATGCATCCGAAAGATACACCTGAGTATTGTTAATTTGATTCAATTTGGCATTCATCATTGACAATTCAATAGCAACAAAATCTTTATCCACCAGATGCACTTCGCCTTCAGGGCAAGACTTAGCCACTGCCAATCCAATCGGCCCGTAACCACAGCCCAAATCCAAGCATTTATCTGTACTGGCAATATCCAAATAATTCATCAATAACATAGTGCCACCGTCAATCGCTCTTGGACTAAACACGCCCCAGCGGGTTTTTAAGGTTAAATTATGATTTAACAAATTTGTTTGAATACTCAATTCTTGTTTTAATTGTGGAATATCTCGACGAGTAAACATAGTTATTGTTTGGCTTTGGTAATTATTTGACTGGCATTATCGCCTATATGAAACTCGCCTCTTTGCTTTGCCAGTTGGACTTGTTTTTCTCTTTCGCGGTATCGGTTAATTTGCGTCTCACTTTTTGCGCCATGGCATCTAGGGCAAGAAACGCCTTTTTCGTAGTGTGAATGGTTTTTATCTTCATCGGTAATCGGATAACGACACGCATGACATTGATCATACTGCCCTTGCTCAAGTTTATGCTTAACTGCCACCCGATCATCAAATACAAAGCACTCCCCTGTCCACAAACTTTCTTTTTCATCAATTTGCTCAAGATACTTAAGAATACCGCCCTGTAAATGATAAACCGTATCAAAGCCTTGGGTTTTTAAATAAGCAGTTGATTTTTCACAACGGATACCGCCAGTGCAAAACATGGCAATTTTTTTGCCCTGATATTGCACTAAATTGGTTTTGGTGTACTCTGGAAATTCTCTAAAAGTTTCTGTACTTGGATTAATTGCTCCTTTAAAAGTGCCAATTTCATATTCATAATTATTTCTAGTATCTATCAAAACAACCTCAGGATCGCTGATTAATTCGTTCCAATGTTGGGGTGAAACATAGGTGCCGACGGATTCTTTAGGATTGATACCAGCAACCCCTAAAGTGACAATTTCTTTTTTTAATTTAACTTTTAAGCGCTTAAAGGGCAAGTTTTTACTCTGTGAAAATTTAATTTCCAATTGATCAAAACGCCCATCCCGATTTAAAAATTCAATCAATTGGTCAATATTATTTTGTGTACCAGAAACCGTGCCATTCAAGCCTTCTAGGGCTAATAAAATAGTGCCTTTTATCTCTAATTCGAGCATCAATTGATACAATGGCTCTCTAAATGATTCAAAATCCTCTAACTTAACAAACTGATACAAGGCGCAAACGGTGAACATAATCAATACCTTTTTAAAAATCCCGGTGAACGGGTGTGTGCTTTGCCCAGAAATAAGAATAGTTGGTTTTTGTGTGCCTCATAAATCCTACGCTTGAGCTTAATCATTAAAACATTTATTTTACCAAAAATAGACTACTTGCATTAACCCAGTATAATAATCTTAAAATAAATTCTATTCAATGTCCGAATATGAGACTTTTGCTAATCACCCCTAATGTATGCAAAGGTCTCGTATAATATAAAAATGGATTCAGATACGTCATCAACAATACTACACTCAATCAAATCTCCGCAAGATATCAAGCGATTGGATATTGCTCAATTGCAGAGTTTAGTGGATGAAATTCGCGCTTTTTTAATCGAAAATATCCAGCAAACAGGCGGACATTTGGCACCCAATTTAGGCACAATTGAAATGACTATTGCTATGCACTATGTCTTTAATACACCCGAAGATAGTTTTGTATTTGACGTGGGGCATCAAGCCTATACGCACAAAATCTTAACAGGTCGTTTAGACAAAATGCACACCTTACGGCAAAGACATGGTATTTCTGGCTTTACCAAACGCTCAGAAAGCATTCACGACAGTTTTGGTGCAGGTCACTCTTCCACCTCAATTAGTGCCGCTTTAGGCATTGCTATTGCCAACGGTATTCACAAAAATCATCACAAATCCATTGCTGTCATTGGAGATGGGGCGTTGACGGGAGGGATGTCATTTGAGGCGCTCAATCACGCTGGCGATTCTAATGCGGACTTATTAATTATTTTAAATGACAACGATATGAGCATCTCTAATAATGTCGGTGCCATGAACAAATACCTCACCAAACTCATCTCTGGCAAGGTTTATTCGACGATGAAATCCAAATCACTGGGATTTTTAGAAAAAATGCCCAGCATCCATGAGTTTGCCAAGCGCTCGGAAGAACACCTCAAGGGCATGGTGCTACCCAGTACATTATTTGAAGAATTAGGACTTGATTATTTTGGTGCTATTGATGGTCACGATTTACCAACCTTAATCAAAACATTAAAAAACCTTAAACATCAAACCAAGCCGCGTTTATTACACATTATTACCAAAAAAGGCAATGGCTTAAAGTCAGCAGAAAACAACCCTTGTAAATTTCATGGCATTGCACCCGCCCAGTCAACACCTAGCTCATTACCCAGTTATAGCAACGTATTCGGCACTTGGCTTAATCACTGTGCTAAGCATAATAAAGATTTAATGGCCGTCACACCAGCCATGTGCACCGGCTCAGGCATGAGTGAATTTGAGGTGAATTTTCCTAATCAATATTTTGATGTCGGTATTGCCGAACAACACGCCATTACGTTTGCCGCCGGACTTTCAGTGCAAGGGCTAAAGCCCGTGGTTGCGATTTATTCAACCTTTTTGCAACGTGGCTATGACCAGCTAATTCACGACGTTGCCCTGCAAAATTTAAACATTGTTTTTGCCATTGATCGGGCAGGTTTGGTTGGTGCTGATGGCGCTACACATGCTGGCAGTTTTGATTTGAGTTTTTTGCGCTGCATTCCCAATCTAATTATTATGTCGCCCAGTAATGCTCCGCAACTATACCAAATGCTAAACACCGCATTTTCCACCACTGGCGTGGTATGTGTGCGTTATCCTCGTGGCACGGCCAATACCGAGCAATACATTAGTGATGAATGTATTGAACTAGGTCGTGCCGAAGTGATGCGTCATGGCAGCAATATTGCTATTTTGGCATTCGGCACCTTGCTATTAGCAGCGATGGAGGCAGCAGAAGTGTTGGATGCCACTGTCGTTGATATGCGCTTTGTTAAGCCGTTAGACGAGGCGCTGCTTATTGAATTATCGACCTCACATACTCACTTTATTTCAATTGAAGATAATGCTATTAATGGCGGTGCGGGTAGTGCTGTGAGTGAATTTTTACATCAGCAACAACTCAATACTCAATTAAGCATACTAGGTTTGCCTGATATATTTACCGAACAAGGCACCCAGCAAGAATTACACAAACTATACGGCTTGGATGCCAACGGCATTATTAATGCTGCCAAGTCATGAAAAAACTACTAAAACACTATAGCCCCAAGCCAAATGATTTAAAAAATCACAAGCATTTAGCTTGGCTTAGTCAGCATTTACACGATGTCAGTTTGTGGAATTTTAATCGAAAATCGATTTCTAAAGCCTTTGCAGTTGGGCTTTTTTGCGCCTTTATTCCCGTACCATTTCAAATGCTATTAGCCGCACCTGCCGCGGTTATTTTTGCTGCCAACCTGCCTTTGTCAATAGCGCTGGTTTGGATTACCAATCCCCTTACCATGCCACCTATTTACTATGGATGCTACAAATTAGGCGCTTGGATGCTAGGCGCACACATTGAATCTGACTTCGTTATGTCGCTGGATTATGTTTGGCAAGTGCTGGATAGTATCTGGCAACCATTTTTACTCGGTTGCCTGGTTGTTTCTATTATCAGCTCGTTAATGGGGTATTTTGGGGTGCAATTGATTTATCGGTATCGCGTTTATAAGCGTTTACGCAAATTAAGACCGAGTTAATCCAAAAAAAATTATAGATTATCTGGCATTAATCTGAGTTGCGCCCTAATTTTAGCCTCAAGCACATCTACTAACTCTTCATTTGATACCTTTTGATCTGTTTTTCCATCCACATACATCAAATTTGGCTCGCCACCTGTCAGCCCAACAGAGACTGCTTTTGCCTCACCCGGGCCATTCACCACACAGCCAATAACCGCAGCATCAATGGGCTGGGTTATATCTTCTAAGCGCGCCTCCAATTCATTCACCACTTTAATCACATCAAATTTTTGACGAGAACACGAAGGACAGGCAATTAGATTAACCCCTTTTTGACGCAAACTTAACGACTTGAGAATATCAAAACCTACTCGAACCTCATCCACAGGGTCGGATGCTAAAGAAACACGAATGGTATCACCAATACCTGCCGATAACAACATGCCCAAACCAATAGCTGATTTAACCGTGCCAGATCGTAAAGAGCCCGCTTCGGTAATACCCAAGTGTAATGGATTATCAATCTGATCGGCCAGCTGCTGATAAGCAAACACTGTCATAAAAATTTCAGAGGCCTTGAGTGAAATTTTAAAATTATCAAAATTCAGACGGTCCAAAATATCAATATGCCTAAAGGCAGATTCGACCATTGCCTCAGGGGTTGGCTCGGTGTATTTTTTTTGCAAATCTTTTTCCAAAGAGCCAGCATTGACCCCAATCCTAATCGGAATACCGCACTCTTTAGCACAGGCCACCACCTCACGAATGCGGTCTTCACGACCAATATTACCTGGATTAATGCGCAAACAATCCGCACCATATTCTGCCACTTTGAGTGCAATTTTATAATCAAAATGAATATCGGTAATCAGCGGAATATTCGCCTGTTTTTTAATCTGTTTAAATGCTTCTGCAGCCTCCATAGTTGGCACAGAAACACGCACCAAATCAGCACCAGCATGCTCAATGGCCTTAATCTGGCTTAAAGTCGCTTTCACATCGGTAGTCGGGGTGTTTGTCATGCTTTGAACGCTAATCGGCGCATCGCCGCCAATAGCAACATTACCCACAAATATTTGGCGTGATTTTCTTCTTGTAATAGTATGTATTGCTTTCATCGTTGTTCAAATTTTTGAATAATTTCATCCAGACCTAGAGTGCTTTTTACTCGTTGGTCAGTAATGGGTTGATAAGTATCAGATTTAATGATAACACTACTCGGTGCTTCAATGTCTTTTTTAGCCTTGTTAATCACAATAATAGTCTTTTTAGGCGTTGTCGTTGACGTTTTTAAGAAAAAATGACTTGCAAAATACCCAGCCCCTGCCAATGCCAACGCTATCAAGGCAAATATCCACCATTTGCCACTTGAGCCTTTTTTAGGCTTGCTTGGGTAATAATCAACGCCGCCTAGCATCTGCGCGCCTAGTTTTGTCTTTAATTGTGCCTGCTAATTGCCCACATGCGGCAGCAACTTCCTCTCCTCGAGTGCGTCTGGTCATGGTGCGGATTCCTTGTGAAAATAACACATTTTGAAACTGTTCAATGGTTTTGGCACTAGATACTTGGTAGTCAGATTGTGAAAATGAATTAAACGGAATTAAATTCACTTTAGCAGACACGCCCTTAAGCAATTTTGCCAATTGTTGCGCATGCTCATTAGTATCATTAACCCCTTTTAACATCACGTATTCAAACAAAATATGACGCTCTTGTTGCCCTGCATTAAGATACACATCGCAAGCTTTCATCAGCGCTTTAATCGGATATTTTTTATTAATCGGCACCAGTATATCACGCAATTCATCCGTTGGCGCGTGTAGCGAAATGGCCAAACTAACCGGCACTCGTTCGCTCATACGCAATAATGCCGGCACCACCCCTGAACTTGAAATGGTCACCTTGCGACGCGACAAGCCAAATGCCAAATCATCTAATAACAAATCACAAGCACTATAAACCGCCTCTTCATTGAGCATAGGTTCGCCCATGCCCATAAATACCACATTAGAAATACGCTTTCCGGTAGTTTTTAAGTGCAAATTTGCAATTAATACTTGGGTTATGATTTCAGCTGTTGATAAGTTACGATTAAAGCCCTGATAACCCGTTGAGCAAAATGTACAGGCTAACGCACAGCCCACTTGTGATGAAATACAAAGCGTTCCGCGATCTTTTTCAGGAATGTAAACCATTTCAATATGGTTATCATTGCCCATTGCAATCACCCATTTAACCACACCATCCAGTGCATGATTTTTACTCACAACTGCTGGAAAATCAAGACAAGCCACTGTGGACAAAGTGTCTCTGAGTTTTTTACTAAGATTTAGCATTTGCTCAAAATCAAACACCTGGTCTTTGTAAATCCATTTCATTAATTGCTGGGTGCGAAAAGGCTTTTCACCCAATTTGGCAAAAAATTCGTTTAAGTCGTTTTGATTTAAATTGAATAAATTTAGTTTTTGTGTCATAGTAAAAAATAGCTAACGGATGGCACTAAACACTCTAGCAACAGCGTATTTTTTACCCAGCCACACTGTATATGGCAAATTTTTTGGTAAAAAATAGGAGGTTTGCTGTGTTTCATAAGTTTTACTCGGGTTTTTAGTAGGGTTCTGATACTCATTAATCATTAGTTATTTTACAAGACAGCTGGTGCAACGCATCAAATTATTTTTATCAATTACCCTACTCCTGGCATAAAAAAAGCACCCGAAGGTGCCTTTATCCTCAAATTAACAAGTAATGTTATCAATTACGCGTTAACAGCATCCTTAAGTGACTTGCCTGCTTTAAATGCAGCAACTTTAGAAGCTTTGATTTGGATTGTAGCACCCGTTTGCGGGTTGCGACCTGTGCGGGCTGCACGTTCTCTGACCACAAATGAACCAAAACCAGTAAGTTGTACGCCGTCACCACTAGCCATAGCATTAGTAATTGCGCCAGTCATGGCATTAAGTGCACGACCTGCGTCTGCTTTTGATAAATTTGATTCTGATGCAATGGCATCAATTAATTCTGACTTATTCATTCTTTCCCCTTTAATGTTAAATGTTTTTATAAAAAATAAAAAATCAAAAAATAAAAAAAATATTAATTAATTTTCTTCAATTATAGCGAAAAAACACTATCAAATCAAACAATTTTAAAATTATGCTAGAATTGGCTTATTCTTTGAGAGGCCTTTGTATAAATAGGGATGATTAGCAAAATTCAATTTTTGTTCAATGGGTGATTTTCTTAAACCCAACCCTAGTAGGACTAAGGTAGGGTTTAAAAAATTGCCAAGTGAACGAAAAGTGGATTTTTGATGATTGTTTATATTTATGCAAAGGTCTCTCTTAACGATTTAGATTTTTTAACACCCTTTGCTTGTCTCGTTGCCAGTCTCTGGATTTAATATCCTGACGCTTGTCATGGGATTTTTTTCCCTTAGCCACGCCAATTTCAAGCTTAACTCGCCCACGCTTCCAATACATTTTTAACGGCACGACTGTCGCACCTTTTTGATCAATCTTTTCTTTTAGGCGATTAATTTCCAATCGATTAAGTAGTAATTTTCGAGTCCTAGTTGGATCTGGATTAACGTGCGTAGAGGCACTTTGTAAGGCGGAAATATGCGCGCCGAACAAAAACAGTTCCGTATTTTTTAAAATCACATAACTTTCTTTAATCTGGACTTTATTATCACGCAGACTTTTTACCTCCCAACCTTCTAAAGAAAGCCCAGCTTCAAGTGTTTGTTCGATAAAATAGTCATGTCGTGCTTTTTTGTTGAGCACGATTATATTCGAACTTGTTTTAGATTTTTTGGATTTTTTTGTCATGCATCAACTCTCTAAAAGTGCGCTTGTGCCTTATTCAGCAGCGCAAATGTATCAATTGGTCAACCAAATTGATAATTATCCAGTCTTTCTCAACTGGTGTTCAAACGCCTCTATTTTAAAGCAAACTGACCGTCAAATCATAGCCACCGTTGAGATTAATAAATCTGGCTTTAATCAAAGTTTTACCACCATCAATACGCTCACCCAAAATCAGCGCATTGATATGCGGCTTAAAAAAGGTATGTTTAAGCAACTCAACGGCACTTGGACATTCACCGAACTAAATCAACAGGCTTGTAAAATTGAGCTAAATTTAAGTTTTAGTTTTTCTTCTAAATTGCTTGATTTGGCCATTGCGCCTATTTTTACCACGATTGCCAATTCTCAATTAGAGGCATTTATTGCCAGAGCAAAGGTGGTTTATTAATGCTATATGGCTTCAATAAACCCTTTGGTGTGTTGTGCCAATTTAGTGGCGAAGGTGATACGCTGGCCAATTATATTAATATTCACAATATTTACCCTGCTGGTCGTCTTGATAAAGACTCTGAAGGATTGCTGTTATTAACCGATGATGGCAAACTCCAGCACCAAATATCACACCCAACCTTTAACAAAGAAAAAACCTATATCGTGCAAGTTGACGGGCAAATATCTGCTAATGCCATTGCCAACCTTGCCCGAGGCGTTAGTCTTAAAGATGGGCTAACTCGACCTGCTAAGGCACGTATTATCAATCAACCTGATTGGTTGTGGCCTAGAATACCCGCAGTACGCTTTCGACAAAACATCCCGACTTCGTGGATTGAACTAACCATTACGCAAGGTAAAAATCGCCAAGTAAGGCGTATGACCGCGCAAGTCGGCTTCCCAACACTCCGACTCATTCGCACTCAAATTGGCGACTGGTCATTAAATAACCTCACCCCAGGGCATTATGAATCCTTTTAAATTAAGCCATCAAGCCTTAATGTGTGCCAATGTTGCTGACAAAATCATACTGGTTGAGCAACTACATAACTTGAAAAATCAACAAGCGCTGGATTATCAATCCCCCTATCCAATAGAATCAGTTGAGCGCCCAGGCATCCCCGACAAACCAATATTGGCTCGATTTGACAGTATGCCAACGCGCAAAAAATCGGATATTGGCTTTATTCAAACCATTCATGCCATTTGCCATATTGAGTTTAATGCCATTAATCTGGCACTAGATGCGGCTTATCGCTTTCGAGCCATGCCAAATCAGTTTTATCAAGATTGGATTCAGGTGGCCTTTGAAGAATCCCAACACTTTCAATTGCTCAATAACTATTTAATAACGCTTAACTATCAATATGGAGATTTTGACGCGCATAATGGGCTATGGACAATGACTTTTGAAACCGATTATGACGTACTTGCAAGAATGGCGCTTGTGCCTAGAGTGCTTGAAGCCAGAGGATTGGACGCCACGCCAAAAATACAAAAACGCTTTGAAACATCTAAATTTAAACCCATGGTTGAATTACTAGATATTATTTTCAAGGATGAAATTAATCATGTCAAAATTGGCAATTATTGGTTTCATTCGCTCTGCAAACAACGCGCACTTGAGCCCATGTCAACTTTTAATCAGTTGGTTATTAAACATATTGGCATTGAATTACGCGGCCCTTTTAACCTTGAAGCGCGAAAATTGGCTGATTTTTCAGATGAAGAGTTAGACTATTTACAAGCGCAAGCGCGTTAAAAGGTTGCCACTTTAAGCGCTACTTAAGATTGCTCAGCCAATCGTCAATCACCTTGATTAACGCATCAGTTGTCCCTTCTGCTCGATAATAATGATCTGATTTTGGAATAATTTGTTGTGAATTTTGCTTATTCTGCGCCTTGTCCATCAACGCCTTACGCAGTCTAGCCATACGCTTCACCCCAGAAAAATCCCGCTCACCATAAACATCCAGCACCGGTTTAGACATGGCATCTAATGGAAAGCGTTTAACCACTTTTTGCTTATAATCCGTAGCACCACTGCCGATACCAACATAGGCATTAATTTTATCATCACCATATTTATCAAAATAACTCATGGTCATATGCACCCCGCACCCATGTGCTATCAAGATAATATTATCAATACCGCGCGCCTTATAAAAATCAATTGCCGCTTCAATGCGCTCGTGTGAATACGGAAAAATTGGCACATAATCATAATACTTTGCCGTTTTTCTAAGCACCGGCATTTGTACCGACAACGTATGCCAGCCCTTGTCTGTCAAGCCAATGCGTAATGGCTTAATAACCGTATCCCAATTGGCATGATAGCCCCGAGAATGTAGCACAATCACGCCACCTTTAGGTATTTCAGCCTCAGATTGCATAAAAATACTAAACACTTTTCGATTATTTGACAATGGCAAATACTCAACATCCCCCTCCATCACTGCCTCTTCAATCTCACTAATCAAGCGATTTTCACGCCTCAAATCAGGCTTGATATCGGTAAATTGATTGTAAAATTTTTGCAATACTTGTGGCGTAAAGCCACCCATTTTTGGCATGGTTGGCGCTACTGGCATTGTCGGTATTGCCGGAAAACCACTCAAATTTGGAAAAAGAGCCGAGACACTTAACGACATACTCAACACAATAGCTATAATTATTTTATTCCACATAATTCTCCTTTAATTTTTCCAAAGCATCTTTGGCCGCGGGATGATTATTTTGCGCAGCACGATTAAACCAATAGTAAGCTTGCTGAATACCACCCTCCTCAAGCATCGAAGAGGCTAAATTAAATTGGGCATATTCATCTTCTTGCAGGGCAGCAGTGAGCCACCAGCGTTGTGCCAAATTAATATTTTTACCAACTCCCTTGCCCTTGTAATACAACATAGCCAGCTCACTTTGAGCATACGAAAGCCCTTGATGAGCCGATTTATCAAACCATTCAAAGGCTTTTTTATCATTTTTTTCCACGCCAAGTCCATGTAAATAACTCAGCCCAATATTGTTTTGCGCAGCACTATGTCCGCCGTCAGCGGCACGCATCATCCATTTAAAGGCATCGTCATTACGACCCATTTGTGAATAATCGTAGCCAATTTGATACCAGCGATCAAATCTTGTGTCAGCTTGCGCGAAAGAAATGGCAATAACATAAAAAAGGGATGCTATTAGCATCCCCTTTATAAAACGATTGCTAGTCAACTTATTTAGTGGTTAAGCCTAAAGCCTTCCAAGCATTGATACCACCACGGTAGTATTTGATTTTGCTTTCAGGGTAACCGATTGCTAACAATGCTCTGATTGATGCAGGTGATTGACCACACCATGCACCATTACAGAAATTGTAAATCGTCTTAGCATTGGTAAAGTCTAACACACCGTCAAGATCTTTAACGCCGAATTTGCCCGTTAAGATATCAACCACTGCCATAGGATCTTTGGCTAAAGCCTTTGAGTTAAGCTTGGTATATGGCACATTGATTGAGTGCGGAATACTGCCTTTTTTCACCCAACCTGGGGTACGCGCATCTACCACCAACAAGGTTTTATCACCATTGGCAACATCACGTGCAGCATGAATCATATCAAGCTCTGTGACTGTTTCAACTTTTGCAGGTGCAAACGGGTTGGTTGGGTTGATACAAAACGGTGGACAAGGACGTGACGTTTTTGCAAATGCCGGGTCAATCGTTGCCTTGTTGTCTTGGTTACGCGAAATACCCGCAACTTTCATTACGCCTTTAACGATGCCAACTGGCTTGGCAGTGACTGCCGTTGATGCTAACAATGCTACTGCCGCAGCTGATACTACTAATGTTTGAAGTTTCATACTTCTCTCCTCTTTATTTATAAAAATAACTCATAATTGAGTTGGTTATTTAGCCTTCTAAAGAAAGCAAGGCTAAAATTTGTTAAAATTTAATCGCAACTAGGCTCTTCTTCTAGATTATGGTTAGCAAAGAAATCCATCACACATTCTTCTTTTGCGTCGTCTTCTGCGCTATCACAAGAATCTTGCGCATCATCCCGAATAACCTGTTTTTGTGCTTCTGTTGGATTAGCGCCTAATGGTGCTGTTGCCTCGCCTTTCATGTGTGCCATGGTGCTCATGCTCACTAAAAATCCAAATAATATGACTAACTGTTTCACTGACTCTCTCCTCGTTATTGATACTCTTAAAACTGCATTTATACCATCAACAATAATAATTACAAGTTTTTTCACGACTATCTACATATCATAATATTCTAATTGAGACCCTTGTATTGGGTATAAACATTGGCTTTTAGGCAATATTCATACCCAGTGTAGCAGGTTCTAATAATAAAAAATTCTTAGTACAAAGCACTAATTAAATCATAGAATCCATGGCCTGATTGGCCAATTCATCTGCCATTTCATTACCCACATCGCCACTATGACCTTTAACCCAATGCCAATGCACAGTGTGTGTGGCATTAAGCGCATCTAAACGCTGCCATAAATCAACATTTTTAACTGGTTTTTTTGCGGCTGTTTTCCAGCCTTTAGCCTTCCAGCCCTTAATCCAATCATTGATGCCGTTCATAACATATTTAGAATCAGTATATAGCGCTATCTCGATACTCTTCGATTTAATGGCTTCAAGCGCCTGAATGGCTGCCATCAATTCCATGCGATTATTAGTGGTATTTTTTTCGCTACCATAAAGTTTTTTATCATAATCGCCATATCGCAGCCACACGCCCCAACCGCCAATACCTGGATTACCACGGCAACCGCCATCGGTATAAATAATTATTTTACTCATGTCTATTCCTTGCTTAAAGTTGCAGCATCAACATTAATTTGCAACCAATATTCCAACAACGCCAAATGCCATAAACGCGATCCATTAAGTGCTGTCATATATTGCTCAGGCCGATTAATAACTTGTTGTATAAATTTTTGATCAAACACACCGCGATTAACACATGCACTTGAGGTCAAAATATCTGCCATAAACGCCAAAAATTCACCTCGGACATATTTAAGTGCCGGCATTGGAAAATAGCCTTTTTTTCGGTCAATCACACTATCAGGCAACAAACCACGGGCGATTTGTTTGAGTGGATGCTTACCCTGCTCACTCATTTTCAAGCGCGGTGGCAGACTCAGCGCATGCTCCACCAATTGATAATCCATAAACGGTACGCGCGCCTCCAGCCCCCAAGCCATAGTCATATTATCAACACGCTTAACAGGATCATCCACCACCAATCTGGTGATGTCGGTGCGAAAAACCTTGTCCATAAATTCATCCGCATGCGCCTTTGAAAATTCTTTATTTAACCAAGCTTGAGTATGATTGCCAGAATGATACCGCGCATTCACCGTTTGCAAATACTCCTCATAAGGTCGGTCAATATAATGTTTTGAAAATCGATCAACCTCAGCGCCCTGCTCGGCCTGCATACGCGAATACCAAAAATAGCCAGCAAAGGCCTCATCTGCCCCCTGCCCTGATAGCACCACTTTAATATGTTTTGATACCTGCTCGGAAAGCAAATAAAACGCCACCGCATCTTGCCCCACCATTGGTTCGCTCATATTGGCAATTGCCTCACCCAATCTGGGCAATACTTGCGAATTACTCAGCACATATTTTTCATGCTGGGTGTTAAATCTATCCACAATTTGATCCGAATATTCAAACTCAGCGCCAACTTCATGACCAATATCCTCAAAACCAATTGAAAACGTGCGAATATCTTTATGCTCGGCCTCATGCAACAAAGCCACCAGTAAAGACGAATCCAAACCACCTGATAATAGTACGCCAATTGGCACATCAGTCGCTGCCATTCTTTTTGACACAGCTTGGGTTAATAACTCATGCGTGCGTTCAATATAAGCAGCATCTAATAACTCAATGTCAGGACGTTGCGCTTTAGGCTGCCAGTAAGTGTTGGTTTTAATCTCACCATTTGCTTTAATAATAAGCGTCGTAGCCGGTTTAATTTTTTGAACCCCTGTTAAAATAGTATTGGGTGCTGGCACCACCGCATGCAAAGACAATTGCTGTTGTAAGGCAACAGAATTAATCTGCGTATTTGCCCCAATGGCAATCAATGATTGTGTATTCGAGGCAAAACTAAAAGCCTTATCTGTTAAATTAAAATACAAGGGTTTAATGCCCATACGATCACGAGCCACAAACAAGTGCTGCTGTTTTGCATCCCAAATACAAAATGCAAACATACCGTCTAAATGAATAACACAGTCCTTGCCCCAATGGTGATACGCCTTAAGAATAACCTCCGTATCAGAATGCGAAAAAAACTCATAACCTTTATTTATTAATAGCAACCTAAGCGCCTTATAGTTGTAAATCGTGCCATTAAACACCAACACCAAATCCAGTGCCTCGTCCACCATAGGCTGGGCTGCATAATTTGATAAATCAATAATACTCAAGCGCTGATGACCCAAGCCAATATGCTGATTAACCCACTCACCAGAGCCATCTGGCCCACGACGCGCTATCCGTTGTCTCATTGTTTTGAGCGTTTGAGTATTAACCGATTGATGGTCAAATCTTAATTGTCCGCAAATACCACACATATATTCAATGTAGAAAATGTAAAATGGCTATTTTAACAAGTATTTTAATCCACTTATGTCACAAACACTTTACGACAAATTAATGAGTGCACACATTGTGCGAAAAGGAAGCAGTACATCGCTGATCTATATCGACAGACAGCTAATTCACGAAGTCACCTCACCACAAGCGTTTGAAGGCTTAGAGATAGCTGGCAGACAACTATGGCGAGCAAAAGCCTCTTTAGCCGTACCCGATCACAACGTGCCAACAACTGAACGTTCCAGCGGAGTTAGTGGCATTCAAGACCCTATTTCAAAAATACAAATTGAAACGCTAGATAGCAATTGTGAAAAATTTGGCATTACTGAAATTCAAATGAACGACGAGCGCCAAGGCATCGTCCACGTGGTCGGCCCCGAACAAGGTGCCACCTTACCAGGTATGAGCATTGTTTGTGGCGATTCCCATACCTCCACGCATGGTGCCTTGGGCGCCTTAGCATTTGGCATCGGCACCAGCGAGGTAGAGCACGTTCTGGCCACTGGTTGTTTATGGCAAGCAAACGCTAAAAATTTAAAAATTGAAGTCAACGGCAACCTTAATCAAAACGTCAGCGCCAAAGACATAGCGCTTTATATTATTGGCCAAATTGGCACTGCTGGCGGCACTGGATTTGCCATTGAATTTGCCGGCACAACTATTCAAAATTTAAGCATAGAAGGTCGCATGACTTTGTGCAATATGGCAATTGAGGCTGGCGCTCGTGTCGGCATGGTGGCCGTTGACGACAAAACCATTGATTATGTCAAAGGCCGCCCCATGGCTCCCACAGGAGATAAATGGCATCAGGCCGTTAAATATTGGCGCACATTACATTCTGATAAAGATGCAAATTTTGATCAAGTGGTTCGCATTGATGCCAGCAATATTAAACCGCAAGTAACTTGGGGAACCTCTCCTGAAATGGTAATTGCCATTGACGAATGTATCCCAGACCCAACAAAAGAGCCTGATCCAGTTAAAGCGCAAAGTATTAAAGATGCACTAAAATACACCCACCTTAAAGCCAACACGCCCATTAGCAGCATCAACATTGACAAAATATTTATTGGTTCCTGTACCAATTCTCGTATTGAAGATTTACGAGTCGCTGCACAAGTAGCCAAAGGTCAACACATTGCAGACAATATCAAACTTGCTTTAATCGTGCCTGGCTCCGGCTTAATCAAACGTCAAGCCGAACAAGAAGGTTTAGACAAAATATTTATCGATGCAGGATTTGAATGGCGCGAAGCTGGCTGCTCTATGTGTCTCGCCATGAATGCTGATAAACTAGAAGTTGGAGAACGTTGCGCCAGCACTTCAAATCGCAATTTTGAAGGTCGTCAAGGTCAGGGTTCATTTACCCACTTAGTCAGCCCTGCCATTGCTGCTGCTAGTGCTATTGCCGGTCATTTTTCAGATATTTAGGAGCTTATAAAATGTCATTTCTTACCATGGAACCAAGCAACCAAACCTTTAAGGCTTTAATGGGCAATGGTGTTAAGTATCAAGTGCCACGTTTTCAAAGGGATTATTCCTGGGATCAAGAGCAATGGGAAGATTTATGGGAAGATATTAAAAATATAAATGAAGAAGAGCATTATATGGGCTATATCGTGCTTCAAAGAGATAGGCACGATAAAAATGCCTTTGCTATTATTGATGGACAACAGCGCCTTATTACACTATCACTTTTAGTTTTATCAGCGATGGCAAAAATACAAGATTTAATTAATATTAATGAAGACAGTGAAAATAACAAAAAACGACTGGAAGAAATGAGAAGAAGTTTTATTGGTGCATTAAGCCCTGCTACACTTACACCATACAATAAACTCATTTTAAACAGAAACAACAACACTACATTTAAAAAACTAACTGAAGATTTAGAGCCTCTTATAAATAGACAATTAACAAAAACAGATAAACTAATGTCAAATTGTTTTAGGTTTTTTAAAAATAGAATAATACAAAGCCCTGCCACTGATATTGTTGATTTTATTGAACAAACAACCGACAGTATGTTATTTACTAAGATTATAGTAGATGACAATCTAAATGCCTATAAAGTGTTTGAAACACTTAATGCTAGAGGTGTCCAACTCTCAACTCCTGATTTACTTAAAAATTATTTGTTATCAGTAGTGACCAACGGTCAAAAAACAATTGATAATGCAGAGCTGGATGATATGGATGAAAAATGGAGTGAAATTATTTCAGCATTAGGCGAAGAAAATTTTACTGATTTTGTACGTTATTATCAAAATACTCAATATACTTTAGTCACTAAAAAGCAATTATTCAAAAGCATTCGAGATAACATCAAAGAAACAACACAGGCACAAAGTTATTTAAAAAATTTAACAAAATACAC
>JAJRPY010000151.1 GCA_024280535.1 Gammaproteobacteria bacterium
TAAACAAAACGACCAGGAAATAAGGGTTATTTTAACAAAAGTTGGTTGTTTTGTCTATGATTTTTGTTATGTTTATTGTTATAAATCAAGTGGTTGGGTGGTTTTTAAGGGTTGACTAAGTACCTAACAAATAATTCTACCTGAATCGGGTGTTAAGCATAAACAATATTAGGAGAAAGTATATGTTTTGCGCAATAGTGGCAGAAAAATTTATCCAATACTGAGTAGATTGATTTTTTGATAGAGTTGCTCAGTTTGTTTTTTCAAATCAGTAAGCGTGCCATTGTTTTCAATTACATCACAGGGAGTTTTGCCGATAATTTTTAATCTATTATGGTGACTAGTCTGCACGGCAATCATCTTTTTTGCTTGTTCTTTGTTAATATTTTCTCGGCTGGTTAATCTGTTTAGTTGGTTTTTTTGGGTACAAGTTAAAACAATAACTCTATCAAACAGAGCCACCAAATTTTTCTCCGCAAGCAGGGGAATTTCTACAATAGTCAGTGATTTTGTTGAGTTTTTTTGCCATTGTTGCATAATCGCTAATATTTTTGGATGCAAAATAGATTCAATGCGATGTTTATTATGCGCATTACTCAATAAAATAACCCGTAGCGCTTTTCGATTGAGACTGCCATTTTGATTAAGAATTTTCTTGCCAAAAGCATCCACTAATGCGTTAAGTTCCTTTGATTTAGGTATTGTGACTTGTCTGGCAATGTGATCAAGTTGTATAACATCAGCACCCAACTGGGCAAAAATTTGAGCCATTTGTGATTTTCCGCAAGCAATGCCGCCCGTTAATGCAAGGTTAAGTGTTGTCATTCGTTGATTTTAGCAATTGCACGCAGTTGTTTGTAATTATCTATTGACTTTTGCCACAAAAGCCCCGATAATACTGCCCTTTAATGGTTATGTAGCTCAGCTGGTTAGAGCACAGCATTCATAATGCTGGGGTCGGTGGTTCAAGTCCACCTATAACCACCATATTTTATAAGGGTTTTAGCAGTGCTGCTGTTAAAGCCTTTTTTGTTGGGTTACAAGTGGTTGTATATACCACCTCAGGCGTTTATTAAGGCTTAAATTCAGCCTCATGCACGCAAAAAAAACCACACTCTTTTTTAAAGGATTTGTTGTGATATCAAGGTCTTTCGGCTTGCCTTGAAAGTTCGTTAGTTTTTGCGTATAATTGACCTTTTTTTGCATTTAAGGAAATTTAATATGCCATCACGCAGAGATCTCGCAAACGCAATTCGCGCCCTAAGTATGGACGCTGTTCAAAAAGCAAATTCAGGCCACCCGGGCGCACCAATGGGTATGGCAGATATTGCTGAAGTGCTTTGGAACGACCACATGAAGTATAATCCAACCAGTGCCAAGTGGGCTAATCGCGATCGTTTTGTATTATCAAATGGTCATGGTTCAATGTTGATGTATTCATTATTACATTTAACGGGTTTTGAATTAAGCATAGACGATATTAAAAATTTCCGCCAATTGCATGCTAAGACAGCAGGCCATCCTGAATATGGCTATGCTGAAGGCATCGAAACAACGACTGGCCCATTAGGTCAAGGCATTACTAATGCAGTTGGTATGGCCATTGCTGAGCGTACATTAGCAGCACAATTTAATAAGCCAAATCATACAATTGTTGATCATAATACTTATGTATTTATGGGTGATGGTTGTTTGATGGAAGGTCTATCGCACGAATCATGTGCCATGGCGGGCACCTTGGGTTTGGGCAAGTTAATTGCATTTTGGGATGACAATGATATTTCGATTGATGGCCATATTGGCGATTGGATGGAAAAAGGTGTGCCGGGGCGTTTTAATTCGTACGATTGGCACGTTATTGCAGTGGATGGTCATGATGCCGATGCAATCAGCCAGGCAATTACCGAGGCCAAGGCAGTCACAGATAAGCCTTCTTTAATCTGTTGTAAAACAGTGATTGGCTTTGGTTCACCTAATTTAAGTGGCACCCACGATTGTCATGGTGCACCACTAGGTGATGAAGAAATTGCAGCCACTCGTCAAAAACTGGGTTGGACAGCAGCACCGTTTGACATTCCTGCGGATATTTATGCTGGTTGGGATCATAAAGCACAAGGTGCAACAGATGAAGCAGCTTGGAATGATGTTTTTGCAGCATATGCCGCTGAGTTTCCTAAAGAGGCTGCCGAGTTTGAGCGTCGTATGTCAGGCACTTTGCCAGCAAACTTTGCCGTTGAAATGGATAAGTTTATTGCCAAAACTCAAGATGAAATGCCAAATATCGCCTCTCGTCAAGCCTCCCAGCGTGCGATTGAGGCAATGGGGCCATTATTACCAGAAATGTTTGGCGGCTCAGCTGATTTAACTGGTTCCAACCTTACTAATTGGTCGGGTACGGTTAAAGTCAATGCGGATAATGCCAACGGCAACTATATTTCATGGGGTGTTCGTGAATTTGGTATGGCGCATATGATGAATGGCATGGTGCTACATGGGGGCTTTAAGGTTTATGGTGCAACATTCTTTATGTTTATGGAGTTTATGCGCAATGCGTTGCGTATGTCTGCCCTAATGAAAATTGGCACAATTTATGTTTACACGCATGATTCTATTGGCTTGGGCGAAGATGGCCCGACACATCAGCCAGTTGAGCAAATTGCCACCATGCGTATGATTCCAAATTTCCAAACTTGGCGAGGTTGTGATGCGGTTGAATCTGCCGTTTCTTGGAAAATGGCAATATTGCGCGGTGATGCACCGACAGCCTTAGTATTCTCGCGTCAAGCATTAACCCCTCAAGCCAGAACGACTGAGCAAATGGCTAATATTGAAAAAGGCGGCTATGTGCTTAAAGATTGTGACGGTACAGCAGATATTATCTTTATTTCTACCGGCTCCGAAGTGGGGCTAACGGTTGAGGCTGCTGCTGCCATGGATGCAAAAGTACGTGTGGTTTCTATGCCGTGTACTGATGCCTTTGATGAGCAAGATCAAGCCTACAAAGATTCAGTATTAACACCAGGAGTTAAGCGCGTTGCGATTGAAGCTGGTGTTGGCGATGCTTGGTATAAGTATATTGGCTTAGACGGCGGTTTGGTTTGTATGACCACTTTCGGTGAGTCAGCGCCAGCAGGAGAATTATTTAAAGAATTTGGCTTTACGGTTGACAACGTGATTGCCACTGCAAAAAAAGTATTAGCCTAATAACATAGTAAACTTAAGCGAAGTTGTTATACTTGTTTAAGTTGATAAACATTAAAAAAGCAAAAAAAAGGAGTAAAAAATGACAATTAAAGTAGGTATTAACGGTTTTGGTCGTATTGGTCGCATGGCATTTCGTGCTATTAAAAAAGATTTTCCAGAATTAGAGGTAGTCGGTATTAACGACTTATTAGAAAATGACTATTTGGCATATATGCTAAAGTACGATACGGCTCAAGGTCGTTTTGATGGTGAAGTTTCTGTTGAGGGCAATCATTTTATTGTTGACGGCAAGCAAATCCGTCTTTCTGCTGAGCGTAACCCAGCGGATCTTAAGTGGGACGAGATTGGTGCTGAAATTGTTATTGATTGCACGGGTTTCTTTTTAACAGAAGAATCTTGCCAAGCACACATTGAAGCAGGCGCCAAAAAAGTGGTTCAATCAGCCCCTTCTAAAGACGCAACGCCAATGTTTGTGTATGGCGTAAACCACACACAGTACGCAGGTCAGGCAATTGTTTCTGCTGCCTCATGTACCACTAACTGCTTAGCCCCTATTGCTAAAATTATTAATGATAACTGGGGTCTTAAGCGTGGTTTGATGACTACTGTTCATGCCGCTACAGCAACACAAAAAACCGTTGACGGCCCTTCAATGAAAGATTGGAGAGGGGGTCGTGCCGTATTTGAGAATATCATTCCTTCATCAACAGGTGCTGCCAAAGCCGTAGGCGTTGTATTACCAGAGCTTAATGGCAAATTAACAGGCATGGCTTTTCGCATCCCTTCGGTTGATGTGTCAGTGGTTGATTTAACGTGTGAGCTAGACAAGCCCGCCACTTACGAAGAAATTTGTGCGGTTATGAAAGTGGCATCAGAAGGTGCTATGAAAGGCACTTTATCTTACACAGAAGAATCAGTGGTATCTTCAGACTTCCGTGGCCATAGTTCTTCTTCTATCTTTGATGCTGGCGCAGGTATTGCACTAGATGACACATTCGTTAAAGTAGTCTCATGGTACGACAATGAGTATGGTTATACGTGTAATATGTTACGTTTAGTTAAGCA
Source organism: Gammaproteobacteria bacterium (assembly GCA_024280535.1). GTDB lineage: Bacteria > Pseudomonadota > Gammaproteobacteria > PS1 > Pseudothioglobaceae > Thioglobus_A. Next base: position 4,270 of record JAJRPY010000151.1, read on the forward strand.
TATCGCCTCATAATTATGTGGCGCTTTATTGTTGGTGTAGTATTTAGTACTACCTTATCTGCTTACTCATTTTCCCCTATTGCTGGGGATAAGGTTGATGTTCAACAACAAGAAAAGCCATTAAGAGAAATCTTGTATGAAGAAATACGCAAACACAAGGTGTTGAGTTACAAAGGCTTGTGGAAGGCATTTAAAAAAACTGACGCACTGCCAGATTATGAAGATAAAGTGTTTGACATTTATTCATATAAAGCAAGTGGTTCACCTTATGTATATACGTTTTTTACTGATCAATGTGGTCAGTATAAAAAAGAGGGCGATTGTTACAACAGAGAGCATTCTTTTCCGAAAGCATGGTGGGGTGGTGGTTTAAAAACACCAATGGCAAAGGATTTGTTCCATATCTATCCAACCGATGGTTATGTGAATAATATGCGTTCTAATTACCCATATGCAGAAGTGGCTGATGATGGTGCAAAAATATCTCTGAACGGCTCCAAGTTAGGCAAGGCAAAAGACCCAAGCCTAAAAGGCAAGTTTTTTGAGCCAATTGATGAGTTCAAAGGCGATCTTGCCAGAGGGTATTTTTACTTACTAACCGCTTATTATGATCGAGTTGCGGATTGGAAGTCGCCGATATTAAAAGGCAATAACTTAACTCAATGGGCAAAAGATATATTGGTTAGATGGCATATAAATGACCCGGTCAGTCCAAAAGAACTGGAACGTAACAGGCAAATTGAGCTAATACAAGGAAACTATAACCCCTTTATTGTGCATCCTGGGTATGTTAAAGCAATATGGAAGGATAGTAAAGACATAGAGCATGACAAGAAAATTGAGGCAACAACACACGGGCAGTATAATCCGTTTGCTGAACACCCCAAACAAATTCAACAAAATATGGAACAATAATTAATGATTATAAATTTAGCAGAATTAGAATTAAGTGGCAAAAAGGTATTAATTCGTCAAGACCTGAACGTGCCAATCAAAGACGGCGTTGTCACTAGTGATAAGCGTATTAAAGCGTCAATCCCAACTATTAAAATGGCAATGACACAAGGTGCCCAAGTGTTGCTGATGTCTCATCGCGGTCGCCCAACAGAAGGTGAGCCAAGTGATGAGTTTACATTGCAGCCAGTTGCCGATCGATTAACCGAACTATTAGGTGTTAATGTGCGCCTAGAAAAAGAGTGGTTAAATGGTGTTGAGATGGCAGATGGTGAGGTGGTGCTTTGTGAAAACGTGCGCTTTAATGTTGGTGAAATGGCCAATGATGACACCCTTTCTAAGCAGATGGCCAGCCTATGTGATATTTTTGCCATGGACGCATTCGGTACCGCACATCGCGCTCAGGCTTCCACTCACGGTGTTGCCAAGTATGCACCAATTGCTTGTTCTGGTCCTTTATTATCAGGCGAATTAGAAGCATTAGGTAAAGCACTTGACAGCCCTAAACGCCCAATGGTGGCAATTGTAGGTGGCTCTAAAGTGTCAACCAAACTAACCGTATTAGAATCATTGTCCAAAATTGTGGATCAATTGGTTGTCGGTGGCGGTATTGCCAATACATTCATTGCTGCCCAAGGTCACAATGTCGGCAAGTCACTTTGTGAGCAGGATTTAATCCCCACCGCAAAAAAACTTATGGAAGATTGTAAAATTCCAGTACCAGCAGATGTGGTGTGTGGCAAAGAATTTTCCGACACTGCCAGCGCTGTTACCAAAGCAGCTAATGAGGTGGTTGATGATGATATGATTTTTGATATTGGCCCAAATTCCGCACAAGAATTAGCAGATATTATGAAAAGTGCAGGCACCATTGTTTGGAATGGTCCCGTGGGCGTATTTGAGTTTGACCAATTTGAAGGTGGCACCAAAACATTGGCCATGGCCATTGCTAAATCTGACGCATTTTCAATTGCCGGCGGTGGAGATACCTTGGCAGCGGTTGATAAATATGGCATTGAGGATCAAATCAGTTATATTTCAACGGGCGGTGGTGCATTCTTAGAATTTTTAGAAGGTAAAAAATTACCCGCAGTTGAAATTCTAGAAAAAAGAGCAGCGGAGTAGCAATTGACCAGAAGAACCAAAATTTTAGCAACCTTAGGGCCGGCAACGGATAAACCTGGCGTTTTAGACAGTATCCTCAAAGCAGGCGTTAATGTCGTGCGGATAAACTTTTCTCACGGCTCTGAAGAAGAGCATCTAAGCAGGGTTAAGGCGGTACGCGAATGGGCGCATGCAAATAATACCTATATTGGTGTATTGATGGATCTTCAAGGCCCTAAAATTCGCATTGCTTCGTTTAAAGATGGGCTAAAAATCCAGCTGAACGATGGCGATCAATTTGCACTTGATGCAGATCAGGATAACTTATTAGGCAATCAAGCCTCTGTGGGCATTGCTTACAAAACACTACCTCAGGAAGTGAAACCAGGCAATGTCTTGATTTTGGATGATGGTAAAATTATGCTTGAAGTGGTTAATATTGTTGGCAATAAAATCAATACCTTGGTGATTCAAGGCGGCGTTTTATCCGATAAAAAAGGTATTAATTTACGCGGCGGCGGTTTATCAGCAAATGCCTTGACCGAAAAAGACAAAAAAGACATTTTTACCGCAGCCAAAGCCAAGGCAGATTATGTCGCCTTATCCTTCCCAGTCAATGGCGATGATGTGCGTGAAGTTAAGGCATTGTTGCTTGAGGCAGGTTGTGAAGCTGGCGTTATTTCTAAAATTGAGCGCGCCGAATCATTGAAAGAAGAGGTCATTCTTGATATTATTCAAGAGTCGGCTGGCATTATGGTTGCTCGTGGCGATCTTGGCGTGGAAATTGGCGATGCACAACTGCCCGCACAGCAAAAACGCCTCATCAAAATGGCCAGATCGAATGATCGTATCGTTATTACTGCCACACAAATGCTAGAATCAATGATTGAACATCCCATTCCAACGCGTGCAGAAGTGTTTGATGTGGCCAATGCGGTGCTCGATGGTACCGATGTGGTGATGTTGTCAGCAGAAACCGCAACGGGTAAATATCCTAGAAATGCCGTTAAGACCATGGCTGAAGTGTGCATAGAAGCAGAAAAAAACCCAATCGCAAAAGTCTCAGATCATAGATTAAACAAGCAGTTTGACAATATTGATGAAACCATTGCCATGAGTACGATGTATGCAGCCAATCATATGGGAGTGCGTGTGGTAGCCTCCCTAACACAAACGGGCAAAACTGCCATGTGGATGTCTAGAATTTCCTCAGGCATTCCCATTTATGCCATGAGCGATAGCGTGCAAACATTGCGCAGGGTTACCTTGTATCGTGGCGTTTACCCTTGTGGTATTGACAAAACAACCACACAAGACTGGGTAGAGGTCAATAGCAATGTGCTGGATACCCTGACAAAAAACAATGTTGTTGAGAGCGGAGATTTGGTAATATTAACCAAAGGTATCCACAAAGAAGAATCTGGTGGCACCAATATGATGCAAATTATTCGTGTTGGTAACACCGTTAATAAAAAATAATAATAAACAATAAACGGAGAAAAAAATATGTTAATTTCATTAAGAGAATTATTAGACCACGCCGCCGAGAACAATTACGGTATGCCAGCATTCAATGTCAACAATATGGAGCAAGTTCACGCCATTATGCAGGCTGCTGATAAAACCAACAGTCCTGTTATTATGCAAGGTTCAGCAGGTGCCAGAGGCTATGCAGGCGAACCATTCTTGCGTCATTTAATCATTGCAGCCACTGAAATGTACCCGCATATCCCCGTGGTTATGCACCAAGATCACGGCTCAGAGCCTGCAGTTTGTTTACGTTCTATCCAATCAGGCTTTTCATCAGTAATGATGGATGGTTCTTTGGAAGCCGATATGAAAACTCCTGCATCATTTGAATATAACGTCTCAGTTACCTCAGAAGTGGTCAAAATGGCACATGCAGGCGGTGTGTCCGTTGAAGGCGAATTAGGTTGTCTAGGTTCATTAGAAACTGGCATGATGGGCGAAGAAGATGGCCATGGTGCTGAAGGAAAATTAGATTTGGATATGCTCTTAACTTCGGTTGAAGAAGCCGCTGATTTTGTCAAAGCCACCAACGTAGATGCTTTAGCAATCGCTATCGGCACCTCACATGGTGCCTATAAATTTACTGCCGAGCCAACAGGCGATGTTTTGCGCATTGACCGCATTAAAGAAATCCACGCACGCATCCCAAATACACACCTAGTGATGCACGGCTCTTCTTCAGTGCCACAAGAGTGGCTAAAGATTATTAACGACTTCGGCGGCGATATGGGTCAAACATACGGCGTCCCAGTAGCAGAAATCCAAGAAGGCATCAAAAACGGCGTGCGCAAAGTCAATATTGATACAGACTTACGCATGGCATCAACTGGCGCAGTCCGCAGACACCTAAACGAAAACACATCAAACTTCGACCCACGCAAATTCTTAAAAGAAGCCACCAACGCCATGAGCGACATCTGTGCCGCTCGTTTCGAAGCGTTTGGTTCTGCTGGCCATGCTGACAAAATCAGCATATCGTCATTAGATACAATGAGCCAAAGATATTTATCAGGCGAGTTAGATGCACAAATTAAGTAAATCTTATGAATTAGTGCATAGTGTTCAACAAAGCTATTAGGAGGATGTTGCTGTGAGCAAGGAATTTGACTATGAAAAGTGGGTTGAGGAGTGTTATAACAAGAAACTTAATCAAGAGATAGATAATGCTAATAAAGATCATGCATTTTTCTTATTTGAAAAGCTTTTAGATAAGGCAAATAGAGACAAAGAGGATGTAAAAATTATCAGCCATCAATTGCTTGCTAGTTTTTATAATAAACTAATAGGAAAGGTCCGAAAAGTTTTAGATAATAACAACAAAGTAGAAATTATTGTTGAGACAGAAGTAGAAGATAGCGAGCATAATAAATTCTATTCTGAATTTTCTAAATTTATCTCAAAAGCCTCTTTAAATTTTGATGGACTGCCTAATTTTATTGTTGTAGGTGACCATGCTTATCGTTATGAGACAGATAAAAATAGCATCAAGGCTGTTGCA
>JAJRPY010000152.1 GCA_024280535.1 Gammaproteobacteria bacterium
AATAACCTCAGCAATTTGCTCATTATTAGTCACATTAAGTGTCATACCTGCGCCACTCACGCCGTTTTTTTGCAAGGTTGCGCTAATCGCACTAGCCCCTTTATCACTGGTTGCGGTGCCAATAATGGTTGCACCAGCAGCGCCCAAAGTGAGTGCAATGGCCTGCCCAATGCCTCGGCTTGCGCCCGTAATTAATACGATTTTCCCTGTTAAATTATTCATGATTTAATCTCCTTTAAAATTGCTGCAACACTGGCTGAATCAAACACCGCATTTGCGCTTAATGTTTTATCAATTCTACGCGTTAAGCCTGTTAATATTTTCCCCGGGCCTAATTCAATGAGTTTTTCCACCCCCATATCAGCCATCGCTTGCACGGTGCCTGTCCATAATACAGGACTATGCAATTGTGCCACCAATTTAGCGCGCAACGCATCCACAGTATTCGCCTTAATCGTATCAACATTGTGCAATACCGCAACATCACCCACTTTAAATGCCACCTCTTCCACAGCATTTGCAAAGATAGTCGCTGCCTCATTCATTAAAGAACAATGCGAAGGCACGCTCACAGGCAAAACTACTGCTCGTTTTGCACCTGCCGCTTTCATAGCCTCACAAGTGCTATTCACAGCCGCTTTATTGCCCGCAATAACCACCTGACCCTTCGAATTAAAATTAACCGCCTGCACAATACCTACACCTGCATAATCAGCACAAACCCGAACCACCACCTCATCTTCCAAACCCAAAATAGCCGCCATCGCACCAACCCCCTCAGGAACAGCCGATTGCATCAAGGCTGCACGCTTGCTCACCAATCGAATGCCTTGCGCAAAATCAAGCGAGCCTGCCACAACCAATGCAGTGTATTCACCCAATGAATGCCCTGCCATACATACTGGCGACAAATCCACCTGACTCGCCAGCACCAGATAGGTAGCATAACCCGCTGCCAACATGGCCGGCTGCGTATTTTGCGTTTGATTAAGTGCCTCTTGATCGTCTTGTGTTAGCCGCCAAAGATCAAAACCTAAGGCATCACTTGCCTGAGTAAAGGTTTCTTGCACGATGGGAAATTGATCATTTAAATCTGATAACATACCAAGAGATTGAGCGCCTTGGCCTGGAAAAACAATTGAATATTTCATCATAAATTCTTTGTCAAGATAATAAATAGTTGTATATAGCTGATATGGATACTGTTAAACACGCTAACCACCAATTGATAATGAGTTACCTGTATTAAAACGATATTCTTTTGTCATAATATCAGTATCAACCTTGTAATCTTTAATGATAATACTGGCAGTGTTGTAATAAGGGCAATCTGCTGTAATAGATAGGCGAATAATTTGATAATTTGAACACTCTTTTTGTATGTCCTTGCCTTGTATGTAAAGATGGGATTGATGAGCATATTCAGCTTTTTGATCACTACTATCGAATTTTTTGATATACATTAATTCACGACTAGCGATATGATGTAAGGATATGAGTGGAATACTACCATCTGGAGAAAGATTTTCAAAGCCCTTTAAGACGATGCGAATATTGGTTAAATCTTGATCTGTTTTATTGATCAATTTGACTTTTAAACTTAGCGTACCATCTGCTCTTGCAGAACAAATAAATTGATTTGAAATCAATAAATTTGGTTGGTGTTTTTTATTGTTAGTATATAAAAATATTTTAGAAGCGATATAACTAGCAACAATACCTATAATAACACTAGATATTATTGCTAAGTTTGCTTCAGTCATCTATAACGTCCTTCATTTTAAGTCCTTTTTTTATTGTTTATATTGACAAATAATACACTAATTTACAAACCTGAAACTATACAATCTCAATCGAAACGGTTTGACGCATAAACTTACCTTTTTTAGCAAAAACAACTTTGCCATCTGCTGTTGCAAACAAAGTATCGTCTTTGCCTTTGCGTACGTTAATGCCTGGGTGAACTTTGGTGCCTCGTTGGCGTACTAGGATGTTACCGGCTAATACTACTTGACCGCCAAATCTTTTGACGCCTAGGCGTTTTGATTGGGAATCGCGTCCGTTATTAGTACTACCGCCTGCTTTTTTATGTGCCATGGGTTTGCTCCTATGCCTTAATTTTTGTAATTTCGATTTCCGTGTAAAGTTGTCTATGACCTTGTGTTTTCATAGAGTGCTTACGACGACGGAATTTTAAAATGGTTACTTTTTTGCCCTTGCCTTGTGAGACAACTTTTGCCTCCACGCTTGCCTCGGCAACCAAAGGGGTGCCAACTTGAACGTTATCGCCATCAGCGACCATTAATACTTCTTTAAAAGTAATTTTCTTGCCAGGTTCGATATCCAATTTTTCAACCTTAAGCGTTGTGCCTTCGGCAACTCTAAACTGTTGACCACCTGTTTTAAACACTGCGTACATATTAAATCCTAAATGTGAATTTATAAAAAGAGGCAATTATACGCCAACGAGCATATTTATGAAAGGAAGTTTTAAGTATAATTTGTATTTTTATTTACACGGACGAAAACATAATGATTATTTTTGCAACCAACATGGGTAATATTCATATAACAGTTGACACGGACAAAGCGCCAATCAGTGCTAAAAACTTTACTAACTATGTCGAATCAGGTTTTTTTGACAACACCATTTTTCACCGCGTTATTAAAAATTTTATGATTCAAGGTGGCGGGTTTAACGAAGATATGAGCCAAAAACCAACCAATGCTGAAATTGAAAACGAAGCTAAAAACGGCTTAAAAAATACCAAATACACTTTATCTATGGCCAGAACCGCAGCCCCTCATTCTGCCAGTTCCCAATTTTTTATCAACACCAAAGACAATTCATTCCTCGATTACCCAGGTCAAGATGGCTGGGGATACTGCGTATTTGGTGAGGTTGTTGATGGCTTTGATGTGGTGGATAAAATCAACGAAGTGGCAACTGGCAACAAGGCTGGCCACGGTGATGTGCCGAATGATGCAGTGATTGTAACCAGCGCTTATATTCAATAACAATCAGCCCAGTGCGATACTGGGCTTTTTTATGTCTCCAGCCAATCCACCCGCTCACCCTATTCAGCAGATTTTAATCATTGCTGATTTGCATCTGGCGAATGACAAGGAACAAAAAAATCACTTATTTGCGCAATTCTGCCAGCAGGCACACTCTGCTGATCAAGTTTTTATTCTCGGTGACTTATTCAACACTTGGCTGGGCGATGATCTTTCTGCACCGCATTATGCTCACATCATTTCCCTACTAAAAACACTCGGACAAAAAACCCAAGTATTTATTATGACTGGCAACCGTGATTTTTTATTAACCCCAAAATTTGTTCATCAAATAGGCTGCCAGCTGATTGATTCGCCTTATTTGCTAGAAACTGCTGGCCAGCAATATGTATTAACCCATGGTGACGAGCTATGCACTGATGATACCGCCTACCAGCGAATGAAATCAATCCTACAACATCCTATCACCAAGGCCATTTTTGTCCGTTTGGCAAAAAAATGGCGTCTTCAGCTGAGTGGTCAATTGCGCCAAAAAAGCCTAAAAGCCCAGCAAAATAAAACGCGCGCCATTATGAATGTCAACCCTGAAGCAGTCAATCAATTAATGAAAAAATACCCGAATGCCGATCTCATTCATGGGCATACACACCGACTCAACACGCATATTGGACAGACATTTACCCGCTATGTATTAGGCGATTGGTCGCAAACTCAAGGCAATGCCATTGAGATTACCCAGCATCTAAACAGGCTTGAAATTCGCTGATCTTTCTATCATATCAACGCGCGTCACTTTTAGCATTATCTTATCATCTGGCTTGGGAATATGATCTTCTTTAAATTTAATTTGCGTCATTAGTCCAATATCTGGGATCATAAACAACGCCTTGTCGCCCCGAATATCCACCACCACACCTTCGCCCTTCCAGCCTGGATTTTGCTTTAAAAACAAGCATTTATAATGATCATTACTAAAACGAGTGACTCGTCCAATACTGGCCAATGCGTTGTTATTAATGCCAATAATTTCTTTAACACGAGCCTTGCCCAAAGTTGGCTTGCCAGCAATAAAATTAGACAACTGCTGATGCGCCAATAAATCATAATAACGCCGTAATGGGCTGGTAATTCTTAAATATGAATCCAAGCCAAGACCATAATGCGGCAATGGCTTAATCGAGGTGGCAGAACGCTTAAAAAACTTAATTGCCTTAAAAGACTCTGCCGTACTCAAACTGTCTTTTTTATCCAGCACCGCCTGTGGAAAATCGCCTTCATCCTGCAACGCATACGGCATAACAATATCATTTTCCTGTGCAAATTGGGCAATAGTACGACCAGCAGTGACCATAATCTCAGCCACAAAATCACGACTAGGACTGCTTTTTTGAGGCTCAATTTGCACTTTGCCATCAATCAATCGAACCTCTACATTAGGCAGATTAAGGCTGATTGAGCCACTTTTCTCACGAAATGCCTTGTGCTGATCAACAAAGGTTTGGATTTGAATAAAATCAGCATTACTGCCCAATTCTTGATCAACCGCTTCATAGGTTGTATTAACCACCTTAATCGTACTATGCACCACCTCAATATTGCTAATAATACCTTCGCTCATATTCAGCCCAATTGACAAAGCCGGCGACGTATCAGCCACCCCAAGTGCTAACACGTCAGTAACCGAGGTCGGCAACATGTGAATAATTTGCTCTGGCAAGTATAAATTAGCACCACGCGCGCGCGCATATTCATCCAATTCTGCACCCGATTCAACAATCATTGACACATCAGCAATATGAATCCAAAGCCGGTCAGCCTCGACACTAATTGCATCATCCGCATCGTTAGAGCCTTCGTTGTCAATCGCATACGCATTCATATAAGTTAAATCAACCCGCTCAATGTCTCTTAAACTAACTGCTACTTGCTCATCTTCTGGAATGGAAAAACGCGCTGGATAGGGATTAAAACTATCCATAAAATAATTAATCTTAAGCAAAAATTGATAAGCTGCCTCTTCATTATTTTCTACGCCAATATGGTCCAAAATTTTGGCATGCTTTGATTGATTTAACGCCACTTTAGCCACTTCTTGCAACCAAGGAATATCCTGCTCATCAAAGGTATTATTGTTAAGATTATCGATACAACGCTGCAAACTTTCAGCGGCCAATTGCGCTGCATGACGCTTATCTAAAATACCTTGCACTTGCACGGCTGGGCGCACAAACACCTGATCTTTCTGCCAATAAAAATACAAGCCATCTTCCACCAACAAGCAAGTACACCACGCAGTTTGAGCCGTATATTCATCAAATAACCACTCGCTGACCTCTTGCAAACTCAATACATCTTCTTGAAATTCTTGCAAAATATCCATATCGGCAGGCGCACAAGTCTCACTCACCTTGGTAAATTCAGGGTGAATAAATCTAAAATCTTTTTCCCTAACCTTGCGTGTTGAGCCATCAAAAAATTCTATCTCGAATTTATGACTGACAACACTCACAACACGTGCAGGCTTGCCCTTATAGGCGACCAGTGAATTAATCAAAGCTGCTGCTTAATCTAAACTGTCGGCGTATTCTTCAGCAGACATCAAATCTTCGATATTGTCCGCTTTAAATTTAACCAGCCAGCCATCGTCATAACAACTTGAATTAACCAACTCTGGCTCATCATCTAACGCATCATTCGCCTCAACCACCTCAAGATTTGCCGGCGCATAAACCCCACTGGCAGCCTTGACCGATTCAACCACACAAAACTCATCTTCATGCGCAGCCTCATCACCCGCATTAGGCACTTCAACAAACACCATATCGCCTAATAAAGCCTGTGCATGATCTGTAATGCCCATGGTAAATGTACCATCGCCATTGTCTAAAATCCACTCATGGGTTTTGGTATATTCTCTATCATCTCTTATTTCACTCATCATTCTTTACTGCATTTTTTTGTTTTTTACGGTGCGCGCTGGTTACGCTTTATAGGTAACAACCCTATGTTGTAAAAAAGCAAAATACTTGCAAACTCCTGTTAATTAATAATTATTTTTTAAACCAATATTTTGCCATTTCTAACAAATGGCGGTTTAACTATTTTAGCCGAAACTTGTTTATTTCGCATCTCAATTTCACATCCTCCCACAGCACCTGTTGGCACGCTGGCAAGTGCAATTGCTTTACCCATAGTCGGCGAAAAACTACCCGATGTTACTTCGCCCTCACCCAAATTGGTCATCACTTTTTGATGATTGCGAATAACCCCTTTGCCCTCAAGCACCAAACCGACCACCGTTTTTTTAGCACCCTTACCCTTAAGCGCTTCTAACGCATCACGACCAATAAAACGCCTATCTGCATTATTCAAATCCACCGTCCAAGCCAATGCTGCCTCAAGTGGCGACACCTCATCATTCATCTCAGCGCCATATAAACTCATACCTGCCTCTAGGCGAAGTGTATCACGTGCGCCCAAACCACAAGGCTTCACGCCCGCTTCTAATAACATTTTCCAAGTAAATTCAGCCGATTTTTCAGGCAACATCATCTCAAAACCGTCTTCACCCGTATAACCCGTACGCGCCACAAACAACCCACCCAAACTGGCTGCATTAAACGGCTTTAATTCCCCAGCCACTTCCTCAACACCTGGCATGGCCGCAAACACCTTGGCGCGCGCATTAGGCCCTTGAACAGCAATCATAGCCAAATCCAATTTAGGCACTATACGCACCTTAAAATCTTTAACCTGCGCATTAATCCAGGCAATATCTTTTTCTGTCGTGCCTGCATTAATCACCATACGGTAATTTTCATCATCAAGATAATACACAATCAAATCATCAATCACACCGCCCTGCTCATTCAGCATACAACTATATAAAGCCTTGCCAGACGTGGTTAATTTACTCACATCATTGGCAATCAATCGCTGCAAAAAAGCCTTGGCATCAACCCCTATAAAATCGACAGTTGTCATATGTGACACATCAAACATGCCCGCATCCGTTCGAACCTGATGATGCTCCTCAATTTGAGAGCCATAATTGAGTGGCATTTCCCAGCCACCAAAATCAACCATTTTTCCACCAGCGTCTAAATGCGCTGAATATAAAGCAGTTTTCTTCATGATTTTTTATCCTCTTTGGTCAATTTACTAATCATCACCACGGTGATAATAATCAGCACAAAAGTCAGCCCCATGGTGCCAAATAATTTAAAGTTGACCCAAGCCGCCTCTATTTGCTGAGCATTTAAACACAGTGCCTGATTGCCAATTGTCGTACAATCAAAGCCACTCAGCCCAAAACGCTCGCCATCCGCAAAAAACGCATCATTCGCCGCAATAGCAGGTAGCACATAATAATAAGCATTAATCAACGCAATGGCAACAAAACCCAGCCCCCAAACCCACGTCAAGGTATGCCAAACCCGCTCAGGCAAATCTAATTCTTTGCCCAGCATTCTAGCCAATAAAGTCTTTTCTCCAATCCAAATACTGCCAATTAGCACACCAGCAAACAGCACATACAGTGCGCTCACCTTCCACATAATAAAAATAGGATTGTCAATATAAATCGTCACCCCGCCAAACACTACCAGTAGCACCAGCCCAATCACCTGCGCCTTTTCAAATTTTCGTTGCTGCCAATAAGTCACAGCAATTTGCACAATAGTTGCCAACGCCATAGCAATAATTGCTGAGTGCAGCCCTTCATTCTGATAAAAGTGCAATTCTTTTATTTTATACACCGCAAAAAATAACGCAATCGGAAAAAAATCAAGTAAAAATTTCATCAGTTACCCCAAACATTTTTTAGAACAAAAAACCTTACCATTTTGAATAATGGCTTCACTTTCAAGAATGTGTATATTACAAACTTCACAAGGTAGCATTTTTTTAGTTGCTGGTACTGCTGGATGATCATCCTTCGGCTGCCTTAATTTCCGCCAAACACTAAAGCCCAGCCAAACCATC
>JAJRPY010000153.1 GCA_024280535.1 Gammaproteobacteria bacterium
AACAACAGATTTTTGCTCAAGTTGCTCGTAATCAAGCCCTAAAATTAACACCTTGTCCTTGTTTTTTTCATAAAAATCGACAAAATCAGGAATTTCTTTTAAGCAGGGTGGGCACCAAGTGGCCCAAAAATTAACCACTAGGAATTTGCCCTTGGTGGATTCGTCCGTATAAACAGTGCCATTTAGGTCGGTTAATGAAAAATCAGGCACCTGTATTTCTTTGGCATTAGCCGCTTGGGCAGATTTGATGAGTTTGTCAATCGTGGTTGCTTGAGCAAGACTCACGGACAAAAATAGTGACAGTATAATAGTGATTTTTTTAAGCATAATTTTAATCCAATGAAGACAATAATTTATCATAACCCAAAATGTACGAAATCCAGATTAACCCTAGCAATTTTAGAGCAAAAAGGTATTGACTTTGAAGTAATTAATTACTTAGAGACACCTCCTTCCGTTGCAGAATTAACAGCACTGTTGGCCGCGCTAAAATTAGAGGCGCGTGCTTTGATGCGAACGTTTGAAGCGCCGTATAAAGACAATCATTTAGACGACAAATCACTCAGCGAAGCAGCACTCATTCAAGCCATGGTTGAGTACCCAATTTTAATCGAACGACCAATTGTGAAAACGGATCAAGGGGTGGCAATTGGGCGACCGCCAGAAAATATTTTGGCCATTATTTAGCGTGTTTAGTCGGTGTCTTCGTCCACAAATAGCGTGGCAAGATAGCCTTCTCTAGCCTCGATGTTTGAATAATAAGCATCATCAAGACCATCAACAACTGAAGTTTGTACTTCTTTGATGGCCAAAATGGCGTCACTCCAAGCGCTTAAGCGTTTGAATGCTGATAAGGATAAGGCGTTGTCGGTAAATTCATTTATCCAACTTAGGCGCATAAATATAGGGGCAAAGGCGGCATCAATCATATTAAACTGCTCGCCGTTAAAGAATGTGCTGCTGGTTTTAATGGATTCTATTTTTGTCAGTTTTTCGAATAAAGATTGTTTGGCGGTGTTGAATGTTTTTTCATCTGCTGTAATCAGTTCAAACATATTGCCCAGTATGTCGCCTGAAAAAATTATCCAAGAGCGGTTGCTGGCTCTTTGGATGGCGGTGTCTGGGTGAAAACTGTGGTTGGCAATTTCCTCAATAAATTCAGTAATGACCAGTGATTCAAAAATAACTTGATCATCCACTTTTAATAAAGGCACTTGTCCTGTGGGTGAAATTTTCTTAAACCAATCGGGCGGGTTCATCGGGTTGATATAGGTCATGCTAAAGTCGATGTTTTGCCGGTTGAGTGAAATAATAGCACGCTGTGCAAAAGGGCATAGTTTAAAACTGACTAATTCTAAGTTCATGTTAATTCTCCAAAGGGTTATTTATTCTCGGTGGTAAGGGTGGTTGGTTAATAATGAATGGGCTCGATATAGTTGCTCGACGGCTAATAATCGTGCCATTGAATGCGGTAGGGTTAGTTTAGATAAGCCCCAGAGTTGATTGGCATGGGTTTTAACGGCATTACTCAAGCCATCAGCACCGCCAATAATCAACGCCACATATTCGCCATGTTGTTGCCAGTTGTTTAATTGCTGGGCAATGATTTTGGTGCTGGGTTGTTGTCCGTGCTCATCAAAGGCAATTATCAGGCTGGCACCTTTGCTGGCTTTGAGGATAAGTTCACCTTCTAATAGTTTAGCTTGCTCAATATTTTTGCTTTTACGTTTTTGTGCGTCCAGTGTGATTAGGCTAAAATTGAGTTGGGCAGGGAGTTGTTTTTGATAATGATTAATTCCGGTTTGTATCCAGTCTGGCATTTTTTTGCCAATGGTAATTAGCTTGATATTCATTAAGGGTTAATCGGAGTCAGTGCCAGTCCAAAGTTTTTCTAGTTTGTAAAATTCTCTGGTTTTTTCAGTCATGATATGCACAACCACTTCTGCCAAATCAAGCAAAACCCAGTGCCCAGTTTCGGTGCCTTCAATGCCAGAAACTTTCATGCCTAAGCGCTTTGCCTCGATTTTTATATTATTGGCAATACCGCGAACGTGCTGGACTGATCGACCCGTGGCAATCACGATGGCTTCAATATCTGCGGTTTGTTCTAGCACCTTTAAGGTGACGATGTCTTCGCCTTTTAATTCATCAATTGTGTTGGTTACAACGGCAAGTTGCTCTTCTAAATTTAAGCTCATAATTTTTTTAAATAATTAATAACAGCCTCCGGCACATGCCCGACTAAGTTTTGATTAGCGCATATTTTACCACTCATAACAGAATTAAATAACAGACCTCTGATATGGCTAGAAGAGATATTGTGTGCTTCTGTATCGGCAAAATAGAGTAGCCCTGAGGGTTGGGTGTTGAGTTTGGTCTTGTTATTTGTTGGGGTGAAATTTTTTAATAGGTGTTGTTGTTGCTCGCCAGGTCGGGTTAATACGATTAAATGGCAAAACTGATGAAATTGCTCAAATTGTTGCCACGTGGGTAATTGATTATAACTGTCCATGCCAAGGATTAAGCCAATCGATTGATGTGGATATTGGTGCTTAATTTCTTTGAGTGAATCGATTGTGTAAGAGGCGCTTTTGCGTTTAATTTCCCGGGTATCAATGCGAATATTGGCTAGATTTTTGCTGGCAATGTCTAGCATCTCAAGGCGTTGTTTGGTGGAAAATGTTAGGGGTTTTTTGTGGACAGGTGCCCGGCAAGGCATTAAAAATAGCGTGGACAATTCAAGCTGCTGAACCAATTGCTGGGCGTTGTTTAAATGCCCCAGATGGATTGGATCGAACGAGCCACCAAAAACGCCTATCATAGCATGGCTTGCACTTCTTTTAGGCTTAGTGCTTCGGTAGGATAGGTGATTATGCCTTGAGAGATGCCATCAACAAAGCGTACAAAATCTGCTTCATTGTCTAATAATAAATAGGCATTTCCGGCTTTTTGCTCGCCCATGGTGGTGTTGATTTTGTAGCCGTAATCATGTCCACAATGTAGCATGATGGCGTCATCCACTTGTTTTAATACTTGCATGGTGTGATAAAATTTATGCACATTACCCCCTGGCATCGTACAATGACCAGCGCCATAAACAAATAAACTATCGCCAACTAGGATATGCCCATCAAGCAAATAACAAATACCGCCAGCAGTATGCCCAGGGGTGTTGATAATAACAGCGGTGGTGTGACCAAGTGTGACGCTATCGCCATTTTTAACAGGGGTTAAATCTTGTTTAAGAGTCAAATAGGGCAATTCATTAATCCCAGCGGTAATTTTTGCCCCTGTTTTTTTAGCGATTTCATCCACCGCATTGGTATGGTCATAGTGCCAATGGGTGAGCCAAATGTCGGTAATTTGGTAGCCCTTGTTGTTGGCGTATTCAATAAATAGGTCTGCATGCCAAGCGGGGTCAATAATCGCGCAGGTTTTGCTATCGTGATCAAAGATAAAATGAATTGAGTTTTCGTAAGCCCCCATGTGATACATAATATCCAGTGAGTAGGTTTTTTGATTAAATGTTTGTAATTTCATAATCAATTATTTTACCAATTAAGTCTTGACTAATTCAACATAGCGACTATAATTTACTTTTTTTGCTTTTGCATCCGAAGTTTTCGGGGCTATAGCTCAGCTGGGAGAGCACGACACTGGCAGTGTCGGGGTCAGCGGTTCGATCCCGCTTAGCTCCACCAAGGGCAAAAAAAATGTTATGTCGCCTTCGTCTATCGGTTAGGACCCAAGGTTTTCATCCTTGTAAGAGGAGTTCGATTCTCCTAGGCGATGCCAAACACTAAAAACCTGATGTTGTTATACGTCAGGTTTTTTTTCGCCTGTTGAAAATTACAGTGTACAGCAAAGGTTTTTTAATTAAAATGGGTTTGTCGCGTTCGTCTAGTTTGGCCCAGGACCTCAGGATTTCATCCTGCTAACAAGAGTTCAAATCTCTTACGCGACGCCAGATTATTTTTTTAAACCAACCACACGCACGCACTATTAATTCACCCTGTCTTAAGCGTAAAATTACCGTATGAATGTATTAAAAGTTGTTATTCCAGATCGTTTAATTGGCCAGCGTATTGATAGCGCTTTGGCCGTTATGTTGCCGGATTTTTCACGCTCAAAAATTACTCATTGGATACGCGCAGGCAAGGCGCTACTGAATGACCATACCTTTAAACCTAAGGAAAAAATACTGGGCAATGAAATTATTACCCTGACCCTTAAAAAAGAAAAAACCAACGCTTGGCTGGGTGAAGATATTGCCATTGAGGTTGTGTATGAAGATGATGATATTATTGTGATTAATAAGCCAGTCGGTTTGGTAACGCATCCGGGTGCAGGCAATTGGACAGGCACTTTGGCAAATGCGTTGTTATATTATGACCCATCCTTAGCCAATTTGGATCGTGCGGGCATTGTGCATCGTTTAGACAAAAACACATCAGGGTTAATGGTGGTTGCGCGCAGTGAGTTGGCGCAAAAAAATCTGGTTGAGCAGTTGCAAACGCATACGGTGTCACGCGAATATTCAGCCATTGTATATGGATATATGATTTCTGGTGGCACAATAGAGGCGCCGATTGGTCGTGACCCGAAAGACAGAATTAGGCAAGCAGTGGTTGAGGAGGGCACGGGCAAAGAGGCATTAACGCATTATCGTGTGATTGATCGTTTTGCGCATCATACGCATATTAAATGTATATTAGAAACAGGCCGCACCCATCAAATTCGAGTACATATGGCGTATGTTGGGCATTCACTGATTGCCGATCCGATGTATGGTGGGAAAATTCGCTTCCCGAAAAAAGCCGATGAACACTTAAAAAACGCACTTAAATCTTTTAAACGACAAGCCTTACACGCAAAAAAATTAACCATTTCTCATCCCGTCACTGGCATAGAGATGTCATGGAAGGCGCCATTACCACAAGATCTTAAAGATTTACTAACCGTATTAAATCAATTTGACCCAGTCTAACACTAAACAGCGGACTAATTTCCCAAAAAATGTCCAACTAATATCTACCACTCGTTCTGTTGATTCTGGTGCAAGCCTTGCTTGCACCTTTGCGGATGGGTATGCTGAATTTAATCTTGCTAGCCATGTAGGTGATGATTTTGATCGGGTTATGAAAAATCGTGAATGGCTAATTGCAAAATATAAGTTACCTTCAGCGCCTAAATACCTAGAGCAAATTCATTCAAATATTTGTTTAGATGATTCAAATTCTGAATGTATTGGCGATGCAGTTGTTACCCAAAAACAAGGTGTGGTTTGTATGGTTATGACGGCTGACTGTTTGCCAATTTTTGCCAGTAATGAGGCGGGTACTCAAGTAGGTGTGGCGCATGCTGGCTGGAAGGGGATTGTCGGTGGTATTATTGAATCTTTTATTGATCAGTTTAACAACCAGCCCTTGATTGTACATTTTGGCCCTGCAATTTCACAAGCGAACTTTGAGGTGGGATCTGAGGTGTATCAGCAGTTTATTGATAAAGAGGCGGCACTTGCCGATGCTTTTATAACAAGTAAGGACAAATATTTGTTGGATATGTATCAAGCTGCCAGCATTATATTAACCCAATTGGGCGTGCAAAATATTAGCGGTGGCAATCAATGCACTTACGCGCAAAGTCGGCAATATTTTTCCTATCGACGAGACGGCAGTCACTCAGGGCGTATGGCAAATCTTATTTGGATTAAATAATACTTGTCTCTAATAAGCAGCTTTTGGCTACTCTTTGGCTTTTGCTTGACCGGAAATCGAAAAATCCATCTGCTTGGTATGTTTGTTTAGATGGTAATAGTGCAGTGGCGTTTGCTTGCGTTGTTTTTGTTGGACGACACAGCCTATGACCTCAAATTTACCCTTTAGTTCAATCTCATCATATTGGGAATTGAGCGGTACTAGGAATTTATCATTACCACGCTCAATATATTGGCGAAAATACAAATCATCATCATAACGCACAACGGCGTAGGCACGATTGTGAATGGCCATGCCGGGGTCGATAATTACAATGCAATTTTCACTAAATTCAGGCGCCATAAAACTGCCAAGATTTTGCAAGGCAAAGGGCTCTGAATTAATCGAGCAGTTGGTTTCAAATAGTTCTTGTGGGGTGTCGAAGTCACTCATGATTGGCAAGATTTACAATAAAAGGTTGAACGCTGATGTTGGATAATTCGCCTGATTTTACCATCACATAGTGTGCATAATTTGCCTTCACGCCCATACACACGCAAAGTTTGGGTGAAATAGCCTGGCGAGCCATCCACTTGTGAGAAATCTTGTAGCGTGGTGCCGCCTGCCTTTATTGCCTCGGTTAAAATGTGTTTAATATGCTCAGTCAGTTGTTGATAGCGTTTTTTTGAAACGCGGCCTGCGTAGCGCCTAGGGTCAATGCCGCAAGCAAACAAGCTTTCGCAGGCGTAAATATTGCCAACACCAACTACCACCTTGCTATCCATAATAAATGCCTTGATGCTTTGTTGTTTATTTCTGGAGCGAGTGTATAAATATTCATCATTAAAATCAGTTGTTAATGGCTCTACTCCAAGTGAATCTAGTAAAGGGTGCGTACCATTTTCAGAAAATAGCACTGCACCAAATCGCCGAGGGTCGTTAAGCCGCATTGAATGCCCGTTGTGTAAAATTAACTCAAAATGGTCGTGCTTGAGTAATGGCTCACGGCTATCAATTACTTTAATAGACCCGCTCATGCCCAAATGAATTATCAAAGTGCCTACGGCAAAGCGAATTAACAAATATTTACCACGTCTGTCAATCGTCACAATGGCTTGATTGGCTAGCGTGGTTTGTAAGTGGGCAGGAATTTCCCAGCGCAAATTATCACGATGACGAACGGCTTTTAACACCGTTTGCTGTTTAATCAGCGGTAACAATCCATTTTTGGTCGTTTCAACTTCGGGCAGTTCGGGCATATTTGAAAGGGTGAATTAAGTAACAATTAGCAAAGCAAACTATTATAATAGGCAACTTTATAACAATGAGAGAGAAACATGGGTTTTATTAATTCAATAAAGGGAAAGATTTTAATTGGTTTCATTTTGACGGCAATTGTCGTTGTTGCTACTGGTATGCAAAATCACTATGGATTTGCAGTGTGGCTTCATGTGCTAGCAGGTATTGTATGGATTGGTCTGCTATATTATTTCAATTTTGTGCAAGTACCTGCCATGGGCGCGGCATTGGCTGATACAGATGGTCCAGGTCCGGTAGCCATTGGCAAATATGTTGCCCCTAGAGCATTATTATGGTTTCGTATGGCGGCTGCGACTACTTGGATTTTAGGTATAGTATTATTAGCATTACAACCTCGCGGTATGGATGGCATTATTAATGCGTTTATGCTGGCACCAGGTTATCAAATTATCGGTATCGGCGCATGGATGGGTACCATTATGGCATTTAACGTTTGGTTTATCATCTGGCCAAATCAGCAAAAAATCTTAGGCATGAAAGAGGCTTCTGCTGAAGAAATTGCCACAGCTAAGAAAAACGCGGCGCTGGCTTCGAGTATTAATGTGATATTGTCTATACCAATGTTACTGACTATGCTGGCTTGGCATGCTTAAATAGTTACTGTGTTAAATTAAACATAAACACAGGTTATTTTGTGCTTGTTTAATCACTAAAACTGTTTAATTCATTAAAAAAACCGAGAATAATCTCGGTTTTTTTAGGTTTGTTGCTTAATTAGCATTTAATCGTATTTTTGAAAATAAGTGTAAAAACCGCTATATGAAAAGGTTTTAGAGTGATTTTAAGCCTTAAAATAATCATACCTGTGGTTTATTTGCGGTTATTTGTATTTTTTTTGCAAATAATTGTTGACATTTAAAAACAAACCCGTATAATTCGAAACATCTTAGCAATATTGTTGAGAAATAAACGCAAGAGTAATCTTGCCTAACTTATAAAATATAGGAGTTTTTCAAATGAAAAAACAATTATTAATCGCTGCAGTGACAGCAACTATGGCTTCAGCTTCAATGGCTGATGTTTTTATTTCGGGTTCTTATTCTAGTACCATTTCACATATGAAAGTTAATACGAAAGATGCTACAAAGGGTATTAAACATGATTCAGACTTAGACCTAACTCTTAAAGGCACTAATGGCGATTCTACGATGGTATTGACGTTGGAAAATATCGGCGCTGGTAAAAATCCTATGAAAGATAAAAACGGCAATGATATTAAAGATGCAAGTGGCAATATTGTATATGATGGCAGTGGTACTGGCAGTAAAACGGACATTAAGCCTGCAACTGTATATATAACTACTAAAGTTGAAGGTTTAACCCTTAAAGCTGGTAAGTACAAGTCTAAAAATGGTGCTGGTCAAATGCATAAGCCGATGTCTAAAAATAGAATCAGTCTGTCAACCAAAATTGCTGGTGTTAATATTGGTGTAAGTAATGCAAATGGTGATGCTCATACTTCATTAAATCTTGCTGGTACGGTTGCTGGTGTTGATATTAAAGTGCAAAACGTTTTAAACGCTAAACGCTACCTTACGCTAGGCGCTGAATTTTATGGTGTTTCAATAGATTTTGAAGCTGGTAAAGCAACCAATCCAATTACTAAAAAAGAAAAGGCTAGTTTTGCCACCCAATTATCTGGCGAGGTTTATGGTGTTTCAATCGTGTATGCCAACATTAAATCAAACGGTACAGCGACTGAAAATCGTGATACTGCACGTTGGGGTGACATTACAAGGGTTGATAGTACTAACGGTCTTAGTTTGACTTACCCTACTCCTTATGGCAAAATTAATTACAAGTTCGTTGGTAATAAAAGAGATAGTGTGAAAATGAATACCAATTCGTTCTCTTTAATTCGTGGAAATGTTGAATACAAGACAGCCAAGACAAGCCTTTCTGGAATAAGTGGTGCAACTGATGCTGAACGCGTAACATCTGTTAAGGTTAAGTTCAAGTTCTAATCTGAATAAAACCTGCTTAATTTATTAAGCAAAGTAGTTTAAAAACCCTCAACTTCGGTTGGGGGTTTTTTTATCTTTAAAAAAAGTGCAAGCCTTGCTTGCATCTCTTGATTGAGAGATGCAAGCAAGGCTTGCACTTGCAATTTTGATTGTTTAAAGTACAATGCACAATATGGGAATAAGAAAAGTTGAATTTGTAAATAATGAGTACTATCATGTATTTAATCGTGGTGTTGATAAGCGCAGTATATTTACCAGTAAAAAACAATTGGATTTCTTTTTTAAGCGATTACACACCTTAAATACAACCGACTCTAGCAAATATTTCAGCAACAAAAGAAATAAATTTAAAGATCAGGATGTGATGGGAGAGGGCGATAAATTAGTAACTATTGTTGCTTATTGTCTTTTGCCAAATCATTATCATTTGTTATTAAAACAAAATGTCGATGATGGCATTTCCCAGTTTATGCAAAGATTGGGTACTTCTTATAGCAAGTTTTTTAATCAAGAGGAAAGTCGTAGTGGCAGTCTTTTTCAAGGGAAGTTTAAAGCTACGCACTTGAGTGGTGATTATGCACTTTCTACAGTATCCAGCTATGTTAATTTAAATTTTAAGCATCATAAAATTGATCCAAAAAATCAATTAGTTAAAACCAGTCTATTTGAATATTTTAACGAGGAACTTGGTGATAGAATATGCAACCAAATAGAAATTGATGCCATTATTGCTGAATCAGGCAGCTTGGTTGATTTTAAGCGTGTCATCAAGCAAGCATCTATATCTTTTGCAGATAATAAGAATGTAGAGTTATCTTTTGACGATTTTGAATTTTAGATGCAAGCAAGGCTTGCACTTTTTATAATATGATTACAAAAATTAGTAACAGAGCTTTGTTGAAGCTTAGTGGGAATGATGTGCAATGTTTTTTGCAGGGGCAGTTTTCAAATGATATTGACCAATTAAAACAAGGTGAGGTTCAGTTGAATGCGTATTGCCAGCATCAGGGCAAGATTATTGCTCTGTTATGGGTGATGAAAAAAGGGGCGGATTTTTATCTGTCATTTCCAGCGGATTTGAGCGAGATTGTGATTCGGCGCTTAACTATGTTTAAAATGATGGCTGATGTCACTATTGAGGAAGTGAGTCAGTCTGTGAGCCAATTTGGGCTGATTGATGAAACTGCCGAGCATGCGTTTGTGCTGAATGAGCGACAATCTGTGCTGCTGGGTGAGGGAGTTGATCAGCATAATTTGGTTGATATAAGCCAGTGGGATGAGGTTTGTATTAGGCAAAGTATTGCGGAAATAGAGTTAGTGACGAGTGAAAAATTTGTGCCACAATTGTTGAATTTGGATATTGATGAGGCAGGCGTTAGTTTTACTAAAGGCTGCTATCCTGGGCAAGAAGTGGTGGCGCGGTTGCATTATTTGGGCAAATCCAAAAGGCGATTGCGGGCTTTTGAGTGCACTGGTGAGGTTGAAGTGGGGGATGAATTGCTGGTGACCGGCTCCACATCTGCTAAAGCCTCGGGTGTTGTTGTGCGTTGTGTAAAATTAGGTACCAAATCATTATTTTTAGCAACGGTTGAAGTTGCTTATGAAGAGGGTGAAATAAGCCTTAACAACGCACAAAAAACACAGATAACCAGGATTGTAAATGACTAAATTATTATTTTTATTAACCCTATTACCGTTGACGGCTTTTGCTAGTGAGGGTACTGCCGTCTGGTTGGATTTAACCAATCATTGGGCGGGTTATTTTTCATTGATATTGTTTGCCTTGGCTTATATATTGGTGATGGTAGAAGAATTTACCCATTTTAGAAAATCCAAACCAGTGATATTGGTGGCAGGTGTTATTTGGGGCTTAATCGGCTGGGTGTATGCCTCACAGGGGGTTGAGCATGCGGCAGAAGTGGCACTTAGGCATAATTTATTAGAATATGCTGAGTTGTTTTTATTTTTATTGGTTGCCATGACTTACATTGAGGCGATGCGCGAACGCTTAGTGTTTGAACGTCTAAAAGCTTGGTTGGTTGCCAAAGGCTTCACTTTTAGACAGCTTTTTTGGATGACAGGATTTTTGGCATTTTTCATCTCGCCTATTGCTGATAACCTAACAACGGCACTTATTATGGGTGCGGTAGTGTTGGCAGTGGGTTCGAACAATCCGCGTTTTGTGTCAGTGGCTATGGTAAATATTGTCGTGGCTGCTAATGCTGGTGGTGCATTTAGTCCGTTTGGTGATATTACCACGCTGATGGTGTGGCAAAAAGGGCTACTGGAGTTTTCTGAATTTTTTGCGTTATTCATCCCATCATTGATTAATTTTATTATCCCAGCAGCAATCATGCATTTTGCCATTAAAAATGAAACCGCTACTGTTGATAAAGAGGCAGTTGATATTAAGATGGGTGGCTTGATTATTGTGGTGTTGTTTGTATTAACGATAGCCACAGCGGTTAGTTTTCATAATTTCTTGCAACTGCCACCAGTTATGGGCATGATGCTGGGTTTGAGTTATTTAATGGTGGCGTCGTTTTTTATTCATAAATTCGAAAATCTTGCTGGAGAAGAGGGTTTCGATGTGTTTAAAAAAGTGGCAGGTGCTGAGTGGGATACTTTGTTGTTCTTTTTTGGCGTTATTGTGAGTGTTGGTGGATTGGGCTTTATGGGGTATTTGGCTCTGACATCCGAGCTGATGTATGTGTCATTAGGGGCAACCTATGCTAATATTTTAATAGGCACGCTTTCTGCCGTGGTGGATAATATTCCGGTGATGTTTGCAGTATTGACGATGAATCCAGATATGCCATCAAATCAATGGCTGCTCGTGACCTTAACAGCGGGTGTTGGCGGTAGTTTGCTTTCGGTGGGTTCTGCTGCTGGCGTGGCGTTGATGGGGCAATCAAAAGGTTTATATACATTTGTTTCCCATCTTAAGTGGACACCGGTAATCGCATTAGGCTACTTGGGCAGTATTGCAGCTCATATGTGGCTGAGTGGTATTCCATTTGCATAAGTTATTACTAGAGACCTTTGCATAAATATGAATAATCATCAAAAATTCACTTTTCATTCACTTGGCAATTTTTTAAACCCTACCTTAGCCTTACTAGGGTTGGGTTTAAAAAAATCACCCATTGAACAAAAATTGAATTTTGCTA
>JAJRPY010000154.1 GCA_024280535.1 Gammaproteobacteria bacterium
AAAATTATCCTACCAGAGCCAGAATCATTGCTCACTAAGGCTTCAAAAATGCCGGGCTTGGATGGTCAGAAAATGAGCAAATCATACGGCAATACCATTTCTTTGCGCGACACTGCACAGGAGATTGACACTAAAGTTAGGCGTATGCCAACCGATCCGGCGCGTATTAAAGTGACTGATGCAGGCAATCCAAATAAATGCCCAGTTTGGCAATTGCATCAAATTTATTCAAATACACAAACTTGCAAATGGGTGGTCGATGGTTGCACAAAGGCAAAAATGGGTTGTGTAGAATGCAAGCAACCCGTGATTGACGCTATTCAGGCAGAACTTGAGCCGATGCAGACGCGTATTGCCCAATATCAAGCAGACCCTGAATTAATCAAACAAATTATTCACGAAGGCTCTGAAAAAGCTCGCCATGTTGCCAAAGAAACTATGGCAGAAGTGCGTGAGGCGATGGGAATTATTTACTGATGTCAACGGCTGAAAGTCAAATCGATTTTTATTTGCAAGTTGTGCAAACTGCCATACTTTTGGTGGCTGTTATTATCGCATGGGTCGCTATTAAATACCAAAGAGATACCACCAAAAAAGCCAAAACCATTGAGTTGCTTGCAAAAGATTTAGAATTTTTGGCAGGTATAAATATTTTAAGAGAAGTGGTTAAAGATAAGACTGCCATAGAGATTTATGCAGCAGAAGATAATAAATACAAGTCAGAAGTGGTTGAAATTAGAAGATTGTTAAATTATTGTGAAGATATTAGTGTCGGTGTTGCGTTCAATATTTATGATTTTGAGATGATTAAACAATCAAGAAAATCTAGTCTTATCAGGATTTACAGCATCACCAAGCCCTTTATTGTTAGTCTTCGACAGCAAAATGACAACCCAAGCTTGTATATTGAATTTGAGAAATTTGTGGATATTTTAAATGACTGAACGACTACAAAAATTAATTGCAACAGCGGGCTATGGTTCGCGTCGTTGGGCAGAAAGGCTGATTGAGCAGGGGCGGATTGAAGTAAATAACAAAACTGCCCAAATTGGTGATAAATGTCGTATCACCGATAAGGTTAAAATTGATGGCAGGGGTATCGACCTTGAGCGTTATAAAGAAGAAAAAACCAAGGTTATTATTTTAAACAAACAAGCTGGCGTTATTTGTTCTAATAAGGATGATGAGGGTCGAAAAAGTGTTTATGACTTACTACCAAAAGAGTCGCGCTGGGTGATGGTGGGGCGCTTGGATCTTAATACTTCGGGGTTATTGTTGTTTACTAATAATGGCGATTTGGCGCATAAACTGATGCACCCGAGTGCTGAAATTGACCGCGAATATGCGGTTCGTGTATTGGGGCAGGTTGAGCAGGAAGATTTGCAACAATTAACTGATGGCATTGAGTTAGAGGATGGCTTTGCTAAATTTAATCGTGTCATTTTTGCTGGTGGAGAGGGTGCCAATCGATGGTATAAAGTGGTGCTAAAAGAGGGTAGAAAGCGTGAAGTTAGACGACTTTGGGAGGCATTAGGTTTTAAAGTATCACGTCTTATTCGCGTTCGTTTTGGTGAAATTCGCCTGCCTGACAATCTTAAGGCTAATCGGTATGAGTATTTAAAGCCTGGGCAGGTAAAATTATTGCTTGATTTGGTTGATTTGTAATTTTTTTTAAAATTGAGATTAATTAACCATTAATTCAATTTATTGGGTACAATCTAAATACTTAATATTAAATAGAGGTGTAACAAATGATGAACGAACTGAATATGGACCCTGTTTTTTTCCTAAGCCTACTAGCCGTCACTGGTACAGCAGTGTCATTTATTGGATTTGTAATTGCTAAAAAACTTGGCGCTCGATGATTGGGTTAAAGTTGGGAGATTAATATGCCAATGAACGAACTCAATACCGATGGCGTCTTTTGGATTTCTATGATATTTGTGGCAGCCTCTATTGCGCTGGCTATCTATTTTAAGTTTTTCTTTAAGTTGAAAAAATAGCAAGCAATTCTAATACTTTACAGGTTTTTCGTTTTCAAAAAACTTTCCTCATCACGTATAATAGCGTTTTTAATATTTACAATAATTAAGCGCTAATGTCTGACTACAAATCTACTTTAAATTTACCTGCCACGCAGTTTGCTATGAAGGCAAACCTTTCAAACCGCGAGGGTGGCTTTCTTAAAAAATGGCAAGATGATGATTTATATGCCCAAATTCGGGCGCATCATCAGGGCAAGCCTAAGTTTATTTTGCACGACGGCCCGCCGTATGCAAATGGCGATATTCACATAGGTCATGCGGTTAATAAGGTGTTAAAAGATATGATTGTTAAATCAAAATCTTTATCAGGATTTGACGCACCCTACGTACCAGGCTGGGATTGCCATGGCCTGCCGATTGAGCTTAATGTCGAAAAGAAAAAAGGCAAAGTCGGGGTTAAGATTGATGCCAATGCTTTTAGAGCCGAGTGCCGTCAATATGCAGATACTCAAGTGGCCAAACAAAAGGCTGATTTTCAGCGTTTGGGTATTTTGGCTGATTGGCATAATCCCTATCTAACCAAAGATTTTCAATACGAGGCAGATATCGTGCGCGCATTGGGCAAAATTGTTGATAATGGCCATATTGCCAAAGGTTATAAGCCTGTTCATTGGTGCACAGAGTGTGGTTCTGCCTTGGCAGAGGCCGAGGTCGAATACAAGGATAAACAATCAGAAGCGATTGATGTTAAATTCCGAATTGTGGATGATGCTATGTTTCAGGTTAATCAGCCTGTTTTTGTGGTTATTTGGACAACCACGCCTTGGACGCTGCCTGCTAATGAAGCGGTGGCAGTACATGCAGAATTAAACTATGTCTTGGTCGATACGGGTGATGAATATTTGTTGCTGGCTCAGGAATTAGCCGAAGATGCCTTGTCTCGTTACGAACTAGAGGCTAATATTTCTGCACAAACATTTTTAGGACGTGATCTTGAAGGGCTTAAGGCTCAGCATCCATTTTATGACAAGCAAGTGCCAATTATTTTAGGCGAGCATGTCACTACGGATGCGGGTACTGGTGCGGTGCATACTGCGCCTGCACATGGTCAAGAGGATTTTGTAGTGGGCAAGCAATATGATTTACCGGTTAATTGCCCTGTTGATGGTCGGGGTGTGTTTTTTGAAGATACTGAATTACTGGCTGGGCAGTTTATTTTTAAGGCAAATGCCAGTGTGATTGAGATTTTGAAAAATGCCAATACGCTGGTTAAGCATGCGCCACTGGTACATTCTTATCCGCATTGTTGGCGCCATAAAACCCCCGTAATTTTTAGAGCAACGCCGCAGTGGTTCGTATCAATGCAGCAAAACGGCTTACGAGATGCAGTCAACGCCGAAATTCCCAAAGTTGATTGGATTCCTGATTGGGGCAAGAAGCGCATTGAATTGATGGTGAATAATCGCCCTGATTGGTGCATTTCTCGTCAGCGATTTTGGGGAGTGCCGATTACCTTGTTTGTGCATAAACGCACGGGTGAATTGCATCCTGATACGCAGGCATTGTTTGTTAAAGTGGCAGATAAAATTGAGCAAAAAGGTATTGAGGCATGGTTTGAGTCTAGCGTTGAAGATTTTTTAGGGGATGAGGCATCAGATTATGACAAAACGACTGATACGCTAGATGTATGGTTTGATTCAGGGGTGTCACATTTTGCAGTATTAAAGGCCAGAGCGGGGCTATCTGATGTGGCAGATTTGTATTTAGAAGGTTCGGATCAACATCGAGGTTGGTTCCAATCATCCTTGATTTCATCTGTTGCTATTAATGGCAGTGCACCTTACAAGCAAGTATTGACCCATGGTTTTACCGTTGACAAAGACGGCAAAAAAATGTCCAAATCGCTGAAAAATGCCATGAGCCCACAAAAAGTGGTGAATAATTTAGGCGCCGATATTTTGCGTCTGTGGATTGCCTCGACAGACTATACAGGCGAGATGACGGTGAGTGATGAATTTTTCAAACGTAGTGCCGATTCATATCGCCGCTTGCGCAATACTATGCGTTTTATGCTGGCCAATACCAGCGGATTTAATCCACAAACATACAATATTGAGTTTGATAAAATGCTGGATTTAGACAAGTGGATTGTTGCCAAAACAGCCAATTTACAAACGCAAATTTTACAGGCCTATGAGCAATACAATTTTCACCAAGTTATGCAATCCATTCTAATTTTTTGCAGTAATGATTTGGGCGGATTTTATTTGGATGTGATTAAAGATAGACAATACACCACACAAGAAAATTCACTTGCCAGACGTAGCGCACAAACTGCACTCAACCATATTTTGGAGGCGATGGTGCGTTGGTTGGCGCCAATATTATCATTCACCGCAGAAGAAATTTGGCAGAATATGCCCAATGAAAAAACCAATAGCGTCTTTTTGCAAGAATGGTATCAATTCCCAGATACTAACTATCACAACAAAGCCATTGACACTACGCGCAACATCAAACCTTTTATCCAAAAACAAATGGAAATGATGCGTAATGACAAAATTATTGGCTCATCCTTGGAAGCAGAAGTTGATATTTATTGCAAAGAGAGCGTTTACCAATCTTTGGCAATATTGGGCAATGAGTTGCGTTTTGTGTTTATCACTTCTGATGCCAGCATTCACCCTGTAAGCGAAAAAACCGATGATTGTATTGAGGCAGGAGAGGGTGTGTTTATCAAAGTAACCCAATCCAAACACAAAAAATGCGTGCGTTGCTGGCATCATCGCAAAGATATTGGCACCCATAGCAAGCACCCAGAACTGTGCACTCGTTGTGTTGAAAATGTTGATGGCGAGGGCGAAGTTAGGGAGTTTGCTTAATGCCTAAAAATCAGAAAATTGCCGTTTTGGATACTCAGATTACGGTTGTTTCAATTGAGGGCAATGATTATTTGTCTTTAACGGATATGATTGGTGCAAAAGACGGTAATTTTTTTATCTCTGATTGGCTCAGAAACCGTAATACTGTTGAATTTCTCGG
The DNA here is from genome assembly GCA_024280535.1 of Gammaproteobacteria bacterium. Taxonomy (GTDB): domain Bacteria; phylum Pseudomonadota; class Gammaproteobacteria; order PS1; family Pseudothioglobaceae; genus Thioglobus_A. Next base: position 5,028 of record JAJRPY010000154.1, read on the forward strand.
TATTTGGGAAGGTATTCATAATCAGCATTTTAATTATGGCGAATATGCCGTAATTAAAACGCAAGCAGGATTAAATAGTTATAGACTTAGTGTTAAAGAATGGGTTGGCTCAACGGGTGCGATTGGCATTATTTCTAAAGCAGGGCGATACGGTGGTACCTATGCACACAAAGACATTGCCTTTGAATTTGGTATGTGGATTAGTGCCAAATTTAAAATCTATCTCATCAAAGAATTTCAACGCCTAAAAGACCAAGAACTTAAGCAATTAGATTGGAACATTAAGCGTAATTTGTCAAAAATTAATTATCAAATCCACACTGATGCGATTAAAAAAAATCTCATCCCCATACAACTAAATCCACAACAAATCAGCCATATTTACGCCAGCGAAGCCGATATTTTAAACACCGCATTATTCGGACAAACTGCCAAACAATGGCGATGCAACAATCCAAAAAAAGAGGGTAATATTCGCGATTATGCCGACATCTCCCAATTAATCTGCCTCTCCAACCTAGAAAGTTTAAACGCCGTTTGGATAGAGGAAAATTTATCCCAATCCAAGCGCATTGAAAAACTCAACAAAACCGCAATCACGCAAATGAAAATCCTAACCAGCAACGAACTGAATATTGTATGAAAACATTAAACCTTGATTTAGGTATCAAATCTTACCCAATTTATATTGGGCAGAATTTGCTAACACAGGCTGATTTACTCACCCAGCATACCAAAGGCAAGCAGGTGATGATTGTTAGCAACACTACAGTTGCCCCGCTTTATCTGGACAAAGTGAAGGCGTTATTGGGCAATTACACGGTGAATGAGGTTATTTTAAAAGATGGCGAGCAGTACAAAACCCTAGACACGGTGAATGAGATTTTCACCGCCTTATTAACCGCACGTTTTGACCGCACTTGCACGCTAATTGCCTTGGGCGGCGGTGTGGTGGGTGATATGACGGGTTATGCCAGTGCCAGTTATCAGCGCGGGGTTAATTTTATCCAAATCCCGACCACGCTATTATCACAAGTGGATTCTAGCGTAGGTGGCAAGACGGGCGTTAATCACCCATTGGGCAAAAATATGATTGGTGCGTTTTATCAGCCAAAATGTGTATTGATTGATGTGGACACGCTAGACACGCTGGATGATAGGCAATATTCAGCAGGCATGGCAGAGGTAATTAAATATGGTCTGCTGGGCAATATCGAATTTTTGACCGATTTGCAACAAAATATAAGCGACTTAATGAATCGTAACAAGGCATTGATTATTAAAACAGTGCATCAATCCTGTGCCGACAAGGCCAATATCGTAGCACAAGATGAGCTAGAATCTGGCAAGCGCGCACTGCTTAATTTTGGGCATACCTTTGCCCATGCGATTGAAAATACCTTGGGCTATGGCGTATATTTACACGGCGAGGCAGTGGCAGTGGGTATGCTAATGGCAGCTGAATTATCAGCATTAGAGGGTTTCATCAGTCATACAGAGGCACAAGCGGTTAAAGATTTATTGCAAAAAGCCCAGTTACCAATCACTATCAGCAGTAAAATAAGCTATCAAAAATTTACAAGTGCCATGAGTGTTGACAAAAAAGCCGGTGAGGGTGAAATTCGTCTTATTTTGCTAAAAAAAAAAGGCGATGCCCCTATCAGCAAGGATTATCAGCAACATCATTTAGAACAAATAATTAAGGATTTTTTATGAGCGATAAAGACATCAAAAACGAGGCAGTGCATGAAGATGATGTGATGATTACCACCAAAATGTCTGATTTAGAGAAAATGCTAGAAAGCGTCGAATCACATGCCGACAAACGCACCAACACCAAGTTTGAACGTTTCTTTATGCCCGCACTGATTGTGTTTGCCTTGCTGGCTTTAGGGGGTTTTATGATTATTTATTCAATCACCCAAGATATGACCCGTCTGGCCAGCTCAATGGATCCAAAAATGGGCTTAAATATGTCTTCTATGGTGGTCAGCATTGACAATTTATCAAAAAATGTCGCGCAAATGAATCGCTCAGTTAGCAATATGGATACCAATATGGCATCAATGAGCAATAATATGGTCGTCATTGCTGGCAAATTAAACCGTTTAGACGACATCTCTAAGGATATGTCACAAATCAACAGCAAAATGAGCGTGCTTAAACCAATGCTGGCAAATATGCAAGAAATGAACAACAATATGATTGGCATGCAAAAATCGATGCTATGGATGCAACGAGACATCTCCACATTGCGCTCTTCTTTTGCCAAGCCTATGCAGGTTTTTGATGCAGTGCCGTTCTTGTAGGGGTTAGTATGATTAATGACACCGAACTCAAGCAAATTGCCAATTTAGCCAAACTCAGCATTGATGCCGACGCACAAAATGAAACCATTAAAGACCTAAATGCAATTTTAGACTTAGCCACACAACTCACCGAAATCAACACCGACGACATCCCCCCAATGGCGCACCCTTTACACATGACCCAGCGTTTGCGCGCCGATGTGGTAACAGAAACAGATCAATCCGAACTATTCCAATCCATTGCACCAAATACGGGCAATCAGCATTATTTGGTTCCAACCGTTATTGAGTAACAACTATGCACACAAAAACCATTGCCGAATTAGCACAAGGGCTAAAAAACAAAGACTTTTCCTCTGTTGAATTAACGCAGCATTATTTAGACAGAATAAAAGCCTCAGACCTCAACGCATTCATTACCATCACCGATGAGTTAGCACTACAGCAAGCAAAATCTGCCGATGAAAAAATTGCCAAAGGCGAAGCAGGCAAATTAACAGGCATCCCTTATGCACACAAAGACATTTTTTGCACCAAGGGGGTCAAAACTTCTGCCGGCTCCAAAATGCTGGATAATTTTATCGCACCTTATGATGCAACCGTTAGCCACAAACTCAATCAATCAGGCTTAGTAATGCTAGGCAAAAGCAATATGGACGAGTTTGCCATGGGCTCTAGTAATGAAAATTCATTTTATGGCGCAGTCAAAAATCCATGGAATACCAGCAAAGTCCCAGGTGGCTCATCAGGTGGATCAGCTGCCGCCGTTGCCGGTGGATTAAGCAGCTTTGCCACTGGCACTGATACCGGTGGCTCCATTCGCCAACCCGCCAGTTTATGTGGTATCACTGGCCTCAAGCCCACTTACGGGCGCATTTCTCGTTACGGTATGATTGCCTACGCCTCAAGCCTAGACCAAGCAGGCCCGATGACCAAAACTGCCGAAGATGCCGCCATAGTGCTAAATGCAATGGCAGGTTTTGATGCAAAAGATTCAACCGCCTCCGAGCAGGACGTACCTGATTATACGGCCAATCTAAACGATGCCATTAACGGGCTAACCATTGGATTGCCCAAAGAATTTTTTGCCGATGGCTTAGAGGATGCCGTTGCCACCGAAGTCATGAATGCAGTCAAAGAATTTGAGGCAATGGGCGCAATTATCAAAGAAATTTCACTCCCCAATTCAGCCTACGCCATCCCCACTTATTATATTGTTGCCCCGTGCGAATGCTCATCAAACCTCTCACGTATGGACGGCGTACGTTATGGCTATCGTTGCGACAATCCCAAAAACCTAGAAGATTTATATCTACGCTCCCGCTCAGAAGGCTTTGGCGCAGAAGTCAAGCGTCGCATTATGATTGGCGCCTACGCACTATCCGCAGGTTATTACGACGCCTACTACCTCAAAGCCCAAAAAACCCGCCACCTCATCAGCAACGATTTCAAAAAAGCCTTCACCGAAGTCGATGTCATCATGGGCCCTGTCAGCCCCACCACCGCCTTTGATCTAGGCTCATTCAAAGACCCAGTAAGTATGTATCTAGCCGACATCTACACCCTCAGCGCCAACCTCGCCGGCCTACCCGCCATGTCCATCCCAGCCGGCTTCTCACAAAAAATGCCAGTAGGCCTGCAATTAATCGGTAATTATTGGTCCGAACCCAAATTACTCAACATTGCCCATCAGTTTCAACAGCAAACTGATTATCATGCTCAAATGCCGTAATTACAGGTTGATATGGTGGATAACTAAATATGAGCAATCAAAAACCACATATCGTTAAATTTTCGGGTGGAAGATCATCAGCAATGATGCTAATGGGATTGTTGAAAAACAATCAATTAAATCCAAAAAGAGGAGATATTGTTATTTTTAATAACACTTCTGCCGAACATTCGGCTACTTATGAATTTACTCGGAAAATGAAAAAAATAACTGAGGAAAAGTACAATATTCCATTTTTTTGGATTGAATACCAAACTTATGAAGATTCAAGTGGCACCTATCAATGGT
>JAJRPY010000155.1 GCA_024280535.1 Gammaproteobacteria bacterium
ATTTGGTTTATATGCGTGCTGAGGTGCAGAAAATATTGGACAATGATGGCGGTTTGTACGAAGCTTATAAAATTGATCAATCAATGTTTAGAGACCGTGGTACCTATCGAGAATTACACAAGCAAAATGCTGAGCGTATTTTTAAGCAAATGTAATTTGAATAAAATTTAACACCAATCAGGCTATTGATTTTTATAAGGATTGTGGGTGTTGACTTGCGCTATATATTGCTGGATGTGCGCTTGTTCCCGCTGGCAAAAATCCTTAATGGGCTGTTTAAACGCCTCATCTCGAATCCAATGGGCTGATTGAGTGAGCGTAGGTACAAATCCGCGTGCGACTTTATGCTCGCCTTGTGCGCCGGGTTCAAACACCTTTAATCCGTGACGAATGGCGTATTCAATGCCCTGATAATAACACGCCTCAAAATGCAAATAATCCACTTGTTCTGAGCAGCCCCAATGGCGACCATAAAGATGGGTGTCGCTTTTGAATAGCAAAGATCCGGCAATGCATCGACCTTCAAAATCGGCTAAAAATAATAATATTTGTTCGGGCATGGTGGAGGCTATGGCCTTAAAAAAATCTAAATTGAGTGTTGCCGTACCGCTTTTTTCTAAAAAAGTTTGATTGTAAAATTCTGAGAAATTTTGCCAATCGACTTCTGTGGCACTATTGCCATCTAGTTGGCGAATGCTAACGCCTGAATTATGCACTTTTGCACGTTCTTGGCGAATGTTTTTGCGTTTCTTTTGTTTGAGTGTGCTTAGAAAATCATCAAAATTGGTATAGGCTTGATTGACCCAATGAAATTGGCAGTCGTGGCGAATAAACAATGATTGATTGGCAAAAAAATCTATGCCATTATTCGGAAAAAGACAATGAAAACTGCTGGCATTAATCTTGTCGCAAATATCATATATGGTGTCTAATAACAGAGGAAATATTCGATTTTCATCAGATTTTGCCGCCAAAAAACGCACGCCGCTAGCTGGTGTATAAGGGATGGATGACACCAATTTTGGGTAGTAATTGAGCCCATATTTTTGATAGGTGTTGTGCCAAATATGGTCAAATACAAATTCCCCATAGTTGTTGTGTTTTTCGTACAAAATCGCAGCACCAATTAGTACGTTATTGTCGATAATCACGATATGCCGAGGGATCCAGCCAAATTGCTCTCCAACACAGTGGTGTGTTTCTAGGGCGCTTAAAAATTCATGTTTGCAAAATGGATTATTATCAATGATGAGTGCATTCCACTGTTTACGCTTGATTTCATTAATACTGGTAAGGATGCGAATATCCATCTTAGGGATTGATTAAATTTAGATAATTGTGATACCTCATAGCATTGATAGCGCCTGATTCAACTGCCTCTTTGATGGCACAGTTTGGCTCGTTAATATGTGCGCAATTTCTAAATTTACACAGACCGATGAAGGGTTTAAATTCTCTAAATCCGCTGAGAATTTCTTGATTAGTCAGTTCGTCCAATTGAAACTCACGAATCCCTGGAGAATCAATCAAATCACCCCCTGAGGGAATGTGGTACAACGTAGTGTTGGTGGTGGTATGCTTGCCCAGTTTGCTTTTGTTGGATAATTCGCTAACGCGCAGATTAAGGTCGGGAATGAGCTGGTTGATTAAAGAAGACTTTCCCACGCCCGATTGACCCAAAAATATATGGCTTTTGTGGTTCAGTTGCGCTTTAAATTCAGCCACATTAGTCAGCGTTTTAACGCTCAAATAATGCACCGTATAACCCGCAGATTGATACATTGAAAAATCACGCTTAACCTTGTCCATATCAGCACTTAGCTCAATTTTATTCACTACAATATTAATCGGCAACTGGGCATTTTCTGCCACCACCAAATACCGATCAATCAGCTCAAATTGATAATGCGGCTCAATAGCCACCACCAGCCACAGCGCATCAATATTGGCAGCGATGCGTTTTTGTGATCGGACTAGTGAATTTTGGCGAGCCAGTAGGGCAGTGACCACGCCTTCGCCATTATCAGTGGCTTGAAAAATTACCCTATCGCCTGCCACTGAAAGCTCGATATTGCGTCTGCTGGTGCATTGATAAAGCGCGCCAGATTCATGCTCAACCAACAAGCGCTGACCATAGCGAGTAATTACCAAGCCAGTTTTGGCATGGTCGGCATCTAACTCAAAATGATTATTGTCATCAGCCACACGATTGGCGCGGGCAATGCGTTCAGCTTGGATTTTTTCAATACGCCATTGCTGACGCCGAGTGAGACTCAAAAGAAAATATTAGGGTTTAAATTGATAATAAGCAGTGTTTAAAAATTCGACCACAGAGGCTTCTTCTTCTGGAAACCAGCCTGCACTAAAATTATTCGCACATAGTCCAACTTGACGACGTAAGCCAAGTTGGTCTTGGATGCGTGAGGTATCACGCGTGTAAAAATCTTTGTCGTGTTTGATTAAATGGCAGTTTAAGCAAGTCTCGTCGTGTAATTCTTTGCCTTCGTCAAAATCTGCCAATACGGCCGAGCTGATTAATAAACTCAGGCTTAATAATGTTATTTTTGTTGTGTTCATTGCATTCTCCGTTGTGTAGGTTAAAGTATAGCTATTATTGCTTAAGAAAACTGGCTAATTTATCAATGGCTTGCCTTAAGATGGTTAATTCGAATCGATGCCTGAGGGTGTGAATCGTGAAAGGCAGAATATAATTTATCGGGCGTTAGCGTGGCAGCATTGTCGCGGTATAGTTTTACCAGACCGGATATTAAATCATCAGCGTTGGTGTGCTTGGCGGCAAAGGCATCTGCCTCAAATTCGTGTTTGCGCGATAGGGCGTTGTTAATAGGGGCTATGAAAAAACTAAACACTGGCATCACCAGCATAAACAAAATCAGTGCGCCGTGGTTTGAGATATTTTGCATGCCCAGCCCATAAAAAAACCACGGCTGATTGATTAAATAGCCCAATAATGCAAGCCCTAATAAAGACATCGCAAACGAGGTGAGCATGTGCTTGCGAATGTGCTTGTGGTGGAAATGACCCAATTCATGCGCCAAAATTGCCTCA
>JAJRPY010000156.1 GCA_024280535.1 Gammaproteobacteria bacterium
AAAAATAATCTTTTTTTTGCTATTTTTAATGGCTAAACAAGACCACTTCTCTCCTTTTTTATCTACCAAACTCTCCTATTAAAGTATTTTGTTGTTATACTATTTCTTATTTGTCAACAAAACTATAAAAACTACATGCTTGGATTATTCAAATCACCGAGAATCTCTATTGATTTAGGCACGGTCAACACCCTTATTTACTTTAACAATAAATTAGCACTTGATGAGCCTTCTGTCGTGGCAGTACGAGATACACCAGGATCTAGAGAAAAAACAGTTATTGCCGTTGGCAAAGAAGCCAAATTAATGTTGGGCAGAACACCTGGCTCTATTGAAGCCATCCGCCCTATGAAAGACGGCGTTATTGCTGACTTTTCAATCACCAAAAACATGCTACAACATTTTATCAAGCAAGTATTACACAGTGGTTTTTTTACCCCTTCGCCTTATGTGCTGATTTGCGTGCCTTATGGTGCCACTCAAGTAGAACGCCGCGCAATTAAAGAAAGTGCCGTTGAAGCAGGCGCAAAAGATGTATTTTTAATTGACGAACCTATTGCCGCAGCACTTGGCGCTGGTATGGACATCAGCCAATCCTCTGGGTGCATGGTGATTGATATCGGTGGTGGCACCTCAGAAATTGCTATTATGTCGCTAAATGGAGTGGTTTATGCAGATTCCTTAAGAGTTGCTGGCGATGCCTTTAATGAGGAGATTGTTAAATTAGTGCGCGCCAAACATAAGATTATTATTGGCGAAAATACTGCGGAAAAAATCAAAGAAGAAATTGGCTCGGCGTTTAAAACAAGCACTGTCAAACAAAGAACTTACGTTGGCAGAGGCATTGCCTCAGGCTTGCCTGAAAAATTTATCATGACCAATATTCAAGTATTAGAAGCACTCACCATTCCACTAAATGCCTTGATAAGCGCAATAAGAGTCGCATTAGAAAAAACACCGCCCGAATTATCCTCAGACATTGCCGAAAATGGGGTGATGCTTACTGGTGGCGGCGCATTGCTTAGTGGCTTAGATTTACTGATTAAGGATAAAACCAACCTTGATGTTCATGTGGCTGAAAATCCATTAGGCTGTGTTGCGCGAGGCGGCTCTATTGCGCTAGATTTAATCAACAAACAACATATGGCGTTTTTATCTGCTGAATAAAACACGATTCAACGGGTTTTTATTAGAACTATTTAACTTGATAAACCCTACTTTAGTCCTCCTAGAGGATTGCTGTGTAGCGCTGACCCTGCTAGGGTTGGGTTTAAGAAAATCACCCATTGAACAAAAATTGAATTTTGTTAATCATCCCTATTTATGCAAAGGTCTCAACTTAACGCTTGGGTTTCTTTTTAACGGCAATGCGATGATGAAAATCATGGTTTTTGTGACGCGATTTGGCAAATTTTGGTGCCTTATTCACCCTAAAATAAGGCACCAAACACCCTTCCCCATTGCCAATCAAATCGGCACGCCCCATCTTGGTTAATGCTTTTCTCAATATATCCCAATTATCAGCATCATGGTAACGCAAAAAAGCTTTGTGTAATTTGCGCTGTTGCCCGCTACGAGGCGTTTTAACCGATTCTGAATTGCGCGTAATTTTCTTTAGCGGATTTAATTCACTGTGATACATAGCCGAGGCAATGGCCAGTGGTGTTGGGATAAACGCCTGCACCTGATCAGGCTTAAAATTATTTTTCTTCAGCCATAATGCCAAATTTAACATATCCTCATCACTGGTACCTGGGTGAGAAGAAATAAAATAAGGAATTAAATATTGCTCTTTTCCTGCCTGCTTGGAATAGCGATCAAACAATGCTTTAAAGCGTTGGTATGAGCCAATACCAGGTTTCATCATTTTTGACAAAGTATTATCTTCAGTATGCTCTGGGGCAATTTTCAAGCGCCCACCCACATGATGCGTCACCAATTCTTTAATATACTCAGGGTCTCGAATAGCAAGGTCATAACGCAGCCCCGAGGCAATAAAAATACGCTTAATGCCTTTCAAATGGCGCGCCCGTCGATACAATTTGGTAAGCGGCTGATGATCCGTCCCCAAATTTGGGCAAATATCAGGATAAACACAAGTGAGGCGACGGCAAGCAGATTCTATTGCCGGATCCTTACATTGCAAACGATACATATTAGCCGTCGGGCCGCCCAAATCAGATATATTGCCCTTAAATGCTTGATCCGTATCGCGAATGGTTTCAATTTCACGAATAACCGAATCTTCAGATCGACTCTGAATAATACGCCCTTCATGCTCGGTAATAGAACAAAACGTGCAACCGCCAAAACAACCACGCATAATATTCACCGAATGTCGAATCATCTCAAACGCCGGAATATTCAATTGACCATAAACAGGGTGTGGCTTACGCGTATAAGGCAGCTCAAACACACCATCAAACTCTTCCATTGATAAGGGAATAGGGGGCGGATTAAGCCAAACATCCCGCTCACCATGGCGCTGCACCAACGATCGCGCATTGCCCGGATTGGTCTCTAAATGAAAAACACGTGAGGTATGCGCATACAAATAACGATCGGTTGCCACTTGCTCAAAAGAAGGCAGGCGAATGACTGTATTGTCTCGATTTAACCCCTTGCTGCGATGATTAAAATCAATCACCTGAGCTGCCCCTTGATTAGGGTCAATGGTGCCAGACTTGGGTGGATTATTTTGATCAGCACAACCTTGTTTGTCTTTGGCAGAAGTATCCGCATACGGGTCTGCTTGTGGATGGGTGAGGCTTTTATCGGTATCAATAGTGCTTGAATCTAGCAGCGTCCAACCTTCAGGAATGCCTTGGCGCATATACGCCGTACCCCGAATATCAGTCATTTGCTTAATCTGTTCACCCGCTGCCATTCGATGGGCAACCTCAACCACTGCACGTTCAGCATTGCCAAATAGTAATAAATCGGCCTTAGAATCAGGCAGAATAGAACGACGAATTGTTTGCGACCAATGGTCATACTGGGCAATGCGCCTCAAACTGGCCTCAATACCGCCAATAATAACGGGAACACCCTTATACGCCTCCTTAGCACGCTGCGTGTAAACAGTAGTGGCGCGATCAGGACGTTTTCCTGCCACGGCACCTGCGGTATAAGCATCATCAGAACGGGGCTTTTTTTCAGCCGTATAATGGTTCACCATCGAATCCATATTACCTGACGCTATGGCAAAAAATAAACCCGGCTTGCCCAATTGGCGAAACTCATCCGCAGAATGCCAATCAGGCTGAGAGATAATCCCCACGCGAAACCCTTGAGACTCCAATAAACGGCCAATAATTGCCATACCAAAACTTGGATGATCAACATAAGCATCGCCTGTGACAATAATAATATCACAACAATCCCAGCCCAATTCCTCCATTTCCTTGCGAGACATGGGCAACAATGGCGCCGGCACCAGTCCTTGTTTGTGCGGCCAAAATTTTGGGTATGAATAGAGATTTTTAGGCGTTGGCAACATATGTTAAAGTATACAGCAATGCGTGTCTTGCATTATTCGCTAGACTGGTATTTCAATCAACTGACTCACTGCCGGACAATAAAGCGCGCACCGAATGTCGTTATCATAAACATCAGACAACACCTTTTTATAAAAATCAAGCTGTTTAGTGTGCTTGCGCTGCTGGCGTTTGGCATACATTGCATCGGTTTCATTAGCCAATCTATCGGCAGTTTTAAAATCAACCACCCATAAAATATCCGCCTCAATAAACAGTCGATCGATAATAACACTCTTGCCTTGATAGCTAAATTCAGCCTCAACTTGAGTGGATTGGCGCTGCTTAAAAAGCCAATCAAACTGAGGGTCTTGTCGGGTGTTGTTCAATAATTGCACAATATAATCCCGAGCGGCGGCCAAATTTTCCTGAGCAAATCCAAGCTCTAACAAACGCACCTCAATCACGGCAGCATCCAACTCAAACGAACCCAATTCTAAACATTGATGCACAAAAGTACCCAGCAGACTTTTATAGCCTTGATCAACACTATTGTTAAGCTCAACCACCTCATGCGCTTCAATGGCCACGGAATTTGCATGGAGCATGGTTTGATAGCGCATTAATTTTGGTGCCTCAACAAAATCTGGCTCTGCTTCTTTAACTTCCTCCTCTAGCGCTTCAAATTGAGATTGTAAAGCAGGCTCAAGTAATTTTAAAAATGTGTTTTCACTCACCTTACCTGTTTTACTCAGCGTTGCCAGCAAATGAATATTAGATTTAGCACGCGTCATAGCCACATATAGCAACCTCATACTCTCAAAATGACCCTGCTTCGACGCCACCTCTTGTAAATAACAATAAGTACGGCTCGGTTTTGTTTGTTGATAGGATTTAATAGGTGCCAATAATAACGACTGATTGGCAAATTCCTGCAACTGAATAATCGCTGCTTGATTAGCCCGAGGCGCCCTACCCAAACCAGGAATAATCACCACATCAAACTCCAAACCTTTGGCCTGATGGATGGTCATTATCTTAATATTGCTGCTAACACTAGGCGCATACAGTTCATCAAGTTGTTGATTAATACTATTAATATTCAGCTGACCCAACGCCTCACACTCATGCACCACGCTCAAAAATTGGCGCTTAATCATACTATTGTGTTCAGCCAAAGACGACTGCGGACATAATTGCTCAATGGCAAATTCTAGTAATTGTACAAAACCAAATCTTGCATTATTGTCCATAATGGTTGCCAAACTTGCATAGAGGCTTTGCGCTCTTTTTGCACCTTCTATGGTCAAACTTTCTAATACGTCAGACGTGCGAATTAATTCAACGATAACTTTGTCCGAATGCTCGGATAATTGCAAAATATCCTCTAATGGCAAGCCACACCAAGGCGCTCTAAGAATTGCCAGCCAGGCTAATTTATCACCAAAATCCAGCAAAGCGCGCGTCAAACTGAGCAAATCACGCGCAAACGACTCTTGATTAAGTGGCGCTGTTTTGAGTGCCTCAAACACAATGCCTGCTGTTTTTAGCCTAGGCACAATTTCAGCTAGATGTGAGCGGTTTCTAACCAAT
>JAJRPY010000157.1 GCA_024280535.1 Gammaproteobacteria bacterium
AGTCAATAAAATATCTTCTGAAATAGGAACGCCATATCTATTTTTAATTTCATCATATTTTTCTTTAGTAATAAATAATTCAGTAGAAATTTTATTCCCTTTAAATTTTTCAGATACTTCTTTGCCTCTAAAAAATGGTATTCCAGAAGTTTGATATTCTTTAGCAAAAATCCTTTTTGCCGAAGTTATTTCACAAACTTCCCCCAAAGTACTCTCCACCCACCCTTTAGGCAAACCACTATCAACTTCATAAATAGTTTTCCCACATCTGCGAATATGCTCTTTTAATTCATCAGATTTAATGGTTTTATAACTGATAATATCAAAAAAATAGGGTAGATGGGTATCATCCTCAAAGTGGCTTTTCACTTTGGCAGCAAGGCTAAAATCTGCTTTTTCTCCCATTATGGCAATATCCACATCGGAAGCTTTTTTATAATTTTCCATAGCTCGTGAGCCAAACAACACAGCCTTATCAATCTCTTTATATTGATTTAATACTTCAATAATCTGTTTTGACTGTTTATCTGATAGCCCGTATTTCATTTAATCAATCTCTTGTTTTAAATCTAGAAAAAGTTTTTCAACAATAGAGGTAAATTTATTATCAATAAAATCAATAACTTCATTAAAGATTGCTTCATCGTAGGTATGTGTGGTTAAATTTCTTTTAGCCAAAGCCTCCATCCAATCTTCTCCTTTATCAATAATATCAAATTGAAAAGCTTGTCTTATTACTTCTTTGGGGCTATTTACAGGCGCTCCCTCATTTGCCAAATAATCTTTTAATGTTTTCCATGAAAGCTCCACTACTACCTCAAAAGCCTGTATTAAAGCCATTTGATAGGCTTCGTTTTGACTTTCGTTTCTAAATTCCTTTATTCTTCTTTGAAAAACGCTATGAGCTTTCTCAAAATTTTGAAATCGTTGTTGCCATCTAATATTTGTGTACATCATAATATCCCTTTAGTTTAAATCCAATTTTAACAAGTTGTACGGTAATGTCTTGGTTAAGTTGGGATTCTTAATCCATATTCTGTTTTAAGGTAGTCATTAAATCTGCCATTTTATCCTCAAATGGGATGCTATTCTCTGCTTCATCGGGGGGTGCCTACATAGCACCTTGGTGTTAGCACATGGCTGTGTTTTTGAATGTATTACACATCTTCACTCTCTAAAATTTTTTGAAATTCTGCTTTATTTGGCAGAATGGTTAAATAATTGCTGGCGTATATCTGATTATTATCTTTTGCAAGCGTCATCTCAACGAGGGCTTTGCTTTTGTCCTTGCATAAGATAATCCCTATGGTTGGGGTTTCGTCATCTTGCTTTTCTATTCTGTCAAAATAATTAACATACATCATCATTTGCCCTAGGTCTTGATGTTTTAATTCCCCGATTTTAAGATCAATGACCACAAAACATTTTAACAATCTGTTGTAGAAAACCAAATCAACCTTAAAATGCTTCTCGTCTATTGTTATTCGCTTTTGTCTTGCAACAAAAGTAAAGCCTTTGCCTAACTCTAAAAGAAATAACTCCAATTTATCTATTATTTTTTGCTCTAACTTGCTTTCACTATAATGAGCCAATTCTGGCAGGCCAACAAACTCTAAAATATAAGGGTCTTTTATTAAATCATTAACTTTTTCTATTATTTGCCCTTTTGTAGAAAGTGATTTCAGCTCTTTTTTGTTGCGACTAAGTGACAATCGCTCAAATAATCCCGTATTAAATTGTCGTTTGAGTTCTCTTATGCTCCAACTATTTTGCACGGCTTCAATTTCATAAAAACTTCGTTCATTTTTATTATCAACTCTTGATAAAAAAAATATAGTGTGAATAACTCAGTTTGAATTGGCTAGACGGTGTCTGACTTTTTTCAAAGGATAAACAAAACTGTCTCATATTTTTTAAATTAGCAACAGAAAACCCTTTGCCAAACTCTTTTGTCAGCTCAGATGATAAGTTTTCAATAATCGCTTTACCATATTTTGCTCTTTTGCTGCCTTTTTGCTCTTGCTCAACAATTCTTTGCCCTATTGCCCAATAAGTTTGGGTCATTGTGCTATTTATAGTTTGATGTACTTTGCTTCTAGCGGTATGTAACAGTTGTTTAATATCGTTAATTAACGCGTTGTCTATTAAATCAGTCATAAACTAAATCCAATTTTAGCAAGTTGTGTGGCAATATCTTGGTTTAGCTCGGCTTCTTTGTCCATTTGCTGTTTTAAAGTGGCAGTTAAATCTGCCATTTTATCCTCAAATGGGATGCCGTCCTCTACTTCATCGGGGATGCCTACATAGCGCCCTGGTGTTAATATGTAGCTGTGTTTTTGTACCTCTTTGAGTGTGGCAGATTTACAAAAGCCTTTTTCGTTTTCGTAATTTTTGCCTGCTCGCCAATTGTGATAGGTACTGGTAATTTTATCAACATCTTCAGGCGCCAAATCTCTATGCACTCGGTCTTTCATAAAGCCCATCTCACTGGCATCCATAAACAAAATCTCTTTGCTGTGGCTGTTTTTCTCTCTTCGTAAAAACCAAATGCAGGCAGGGATGCCCGTATTGTAAAAAAGTTGTTTTGGTAGGGCTACAATACACTCTACCAAATCAGCCTCACTCAAATTTTTGCGAATGTCACCTTCGCCTGACGTGTTGGAGCTCAGCGAACCGTTAGACAAAACAGTCGCCATTACACCTCTTGGCGATAAGTGGTATAACATATGTTGCATCCAAGCAAAGTTTGCATTTCCATTGGGCGGCGTGCCATATTTCCAGCGCCCATCTTCTTGCAAAATATCCACACCCCAATCTTTTTGGTTAAAAGGCGGATTGGCAAGAATATAGTCGGCTTTTAAATCAGGATGGGCATCTTTTAAAAACGAGCCTTCGGTATTCCAAACCGCAAATTTTGAGTTGATATTGCGAATTGCCAAGTTCATTTTAGAAAGTTTCCACGTGGTTTGGTTACTCTCTTGTCCGTAAATAGTAATATCTTTTATACTGCCTCTATGTTCGGTGACAAACTTTTCACTCATCACAAACATACCCCCACTGCCACTGGCGGGGTCATATACTCTGCCTTTGTAAGGCTCTATCATCTCAACCATTAGTTTTACAATAGATTTTGGGGTGTAGAATTGCCCGCCTTTTTTGCCTTCAGCATTGGCAAATTCACCCAGAAAATATTCATAAACCCTGCCAAAAAGGTCTTTTGATTTTTCATTTTCGGCTTGTAGTTCTGTGTTGGAAATTAAATCAATCAATTCGCCCAAGGAGGTTTTGTCTAAATTGGCCTTTCCAAAAACTTGTGGCAATACATTTTTAAGCTCTTTATTGTCTTTTTCTACGGCTTCCATTGCCTCATCAAGAGTTTGCCCAATAGTTGGCAGTTTGGCTGATGAGCGAATATGCTCCCAACGCGCCATTTTTGGCACGAAAAATACATTTTCAGCAATGTATTCATCTCTATCCTCAGGGTCGCTCCATTCTTCTGCCTCCAATTTGTGATAGCGTTCGCTAAACGATTCTGAAATGTATTTTAAGAATACCAAACCCAATACAACGTGTTTGTATTCTGCGGCATCAATGTTTTTTCTTAGCTTGTCCGCTGCTTTAAACAGTTTTTGTTCAAAACTGCTATTGTCTATTTTTGCCATTTTTTTGTTTCCTTTTTTTTGGTGTACAACACTTGAGTTTACTTGCATTTTTGAATGTTGCAGAAAAATGCTAGATACAACGATTTATTATGTCTCTTTTATTCTTTCATTGATAGATGCAAATAATGGCAACTCCTTATCTGTTTGTGGCAGATTTGGGCTATAATTATATTTTTCTTTTGCTTCTTGGTGAAATTTTTCGAGTGCATCTGGATGATTACTTAAAAACCATTTTTCATGATTTTTTAGATATTCTTCTCTTATTTTAGGGTCATTCAAGTCATTTGGAATACGACTCATTCTTTCATCAATACTATCAAATCCTGTAAATTTTTGGGATAATCTCTTTTTGGTGCTATTTACATATTCTGGATTTAATTCAATACCCAAACCTCTACGCTCTAATTGCTGACAAACTCTTAATGTAGTGCCACTGCCAGAGAAAGGGTCAACTACATAATCACCTTTTGTGGTAGAGGCTAACACCATTCTCTCGATAAGTTCTTCAGGTTTTTGCGTTGGATGTTTTTGTCTATTTTCATTACAATAATGTACATGAGAAAAAAGCCATACATCGCCAGGATTTGCCCCTCTCATATTATTTCTGGAACGATAATATTTTTGTGGAATCCTTATATTATCTAAATAAAAGTTAAATTTCTTAGATTTTGTAAACATTAATATATCATCATGTCGAGGCGAAAAACCTTTGGTTTTCCCGAGCCCTTGAGTGTAATGCCAACATATCCAACTATTAAAATATAATTTTTGCTCTGTTTCTAAGATGTTATATAAGTATGAGATAAAACGAACACCCATAAATACATAAATAGTTCCTTCATTCTTTAACACTCTTTTGGCTTCTGAAAGCCATTTATTGGTAAAATCAAGATACTCGTCAAATCCCTTTAAATCGTGATTATTTCCGTAATCTTTTCCTAAATTATAAGGAGGGTCTGCAATAATCAAATCAACAGAATTAGATTCAAGTTTTGCCAATTCTTTTATAGCATCTCCACAAACTATATCAATATTATCCATTATTTATTTTATCCAATCATTTTGTTTAGCGTATTCAAGCCACTGGGAAAATCCTTTTTTAGAGGCTATGCATTTCTTATCAAGTAATTCACAAAACGCCCAAGTAGTTCTCAATTGTTCGGATACATAATGAATGTCTCTAATTTGAATTTGTCCCGTGCCTAACGCTGGGTTATAACTAATATCAGAATCAGAAAGATATTTTAAATCGTACGCATTAAAATCTATCACTTCCATTATTCCCATCATCATATTAGTTTTGGGGTCTTTGCTACTGGAAACGCTATGTTTTATTGATAATATTATGAACATATAATCAGGGTCTGTGACATAAGCACTTCTTATTCTTGCAAAAGAGGTTATATTTGGCGACTTGCCACTGTTTGCTATATCTTTTGATGTTGCTTTTACATCTACATGCCCGGTCACAGATGTACTTCTTTTTCTTATTTTTTTAAACTGCAAAATGACATCTGCCATATTTAGACGCTCACCTGCTTCAACATTTATGAGTTCGTATTTATTCTTCACATCTTCAAATGATTCGGTAAATATCTCGAATGCCCACGCTTCAACAAATGGGCCTGCAATCTTATTGACATTCTCCATAGGGATGCCTAATTTTAGATTTGTGTTAATGATAATTTGGTTTCGCCCAGTATCCATTGCCTCTTGCATAATTAACTCAATAGATTGAACCACAAAATTAGAGCATTCTTTGTAATCTTCTGACTCTACAGGTTTTTTTAATTCTAAATCTTCATATTTCATTTTGATTTCTTATTGTTAGGTATCACTATTTATTAGTTGTTGTTATTGTACCCGTATCCTGAATATTGACCTAAATTTATACAGTATAAACACAACAACTATAGAATATATTAAGGCAACTATGCGCTGTTTTTTTAAGAATTACCCAAGGCGTGTTTTTGTAAGAATGATTTAAGCGCTGGTGTTTCGTTAATCATATTCATACCAAAACCCCGCAACCATCTAAGTGGTTCATTGTTTTCTTTATAAATCCAATTGAGTCCAGTCATGGTTTTTGCCATTAGTTCGTTGTTAAATCGTCTGGCTCTGGCGTATTGTCTTAAGACTGAATAATCGCCTAATAGCTTTGATGAGGTATGTAATTGCTGTGATAATTCGGCAACATCGGCAAAGCCAAGATTAACGCCTTGACCCGCCAGTGGGTGGATGTTATGCGCTGCGTCGCCGATTAATGCTAAGTTTTCTTTGACATAAGTTTTGGCACTGCGTTCAATTAATGGGAAGGCTTGGATGCTGCTCAGTACCTCAAATTCACCAAATCGATACTCAACGCCAGCTGACAAACGCTGGGCAAACTCTTCTTTGGATAATTGTGTCAATTCATCGGCTAGTGGATTTTGTGCTGACCAGACAATTGACGCTTGCTGCTCGCTCAATGGCAATAAGGCAATAATGCTGTCTGATAAAAAACGCTGCCAAGTGGCGTCTTTAAAGCCCTGTGTGGATTTGATATTGCAAACAATGGCTTGTTGCTGATAATCATGCTCGCTAAATTCAATGGCTGATAATGCTCTAATACGCGATTTTGCGCCATCTGCGGCAATTAACAACGTGCATTCTATTTGCTCATTATTGTCTAGTGTGATTTGATAGCCTTGGTCAATTTTTTTAATATTGTCAAGTTTGGCGTTGATGAAATCAACCTGCGTTTGCTTGAGGGCAGTGAATAAGGCGGACTGAATGGCGTCATTTTCAATAATATGGCCCAGCTGATTTAAGTTGTCGTCCTTGGCATGAAATGCCAGCGTGCCGTGTGAATTTTGATCCCAAACGTGGGTGCTGGTAAAGGCGTGCTTGCGCTGAATTAACGTCCAAGCGCCTATGTCTTTGAGCAATTGTTCGGATTTTGGGGTAATGGCACTGACGCGTGTGTGAAATTCATCTAGCAATACTGGGTTGGGGTCGTTTGGCTCAATAATTGCGATACGGTACTGTGTATTGGCCATGCTCAATGCAAACGCCTGACCCACCATGCCGCCGCCATTAATGACTATGTCATATATCATGACTTCTCGCCAGCAATGGTCATTTGATTAATCATCACCGCACCGACTTTGATGTTATGACGATAATCCACATCCGTGCCAATATGCTCAATGCCCAGTAGCATATCCTTTAAATTACCCGCAATGGTGATGCCGGACACTGGGTATTGAATTTCGCCATTTTCCACCCAAAATCCAAGCGCTCCACGAGAATAATTGCCCGTTGTTGTGTTAATGCCCTGACCCATTAGCTCTGTCACCAAAACACCTTTATCCATGATTTTAATCATATCGCTCAACTCGCCTTTAAACTGATGCTCAATGATTAAATTATTCACGCCTCCTGCATTAGCAGTGGTTTTCAAGTCCAATTGATTGGCTGAATACTGGCCTAAAACATAGCTTCTTACCCGACCAGATTCAACAAAATATTGCCTTCTTTTTAACACGCCATCCCTATCAAATGCTTTGGCGCCGATTGTTTTTAGGGCAAGGGGGTTTTCCAGTGCACTAATAGTGTCAGGTAATACGATTTGGTCAATGCTATTTAATAGAAAGGTTGATTTTTTATATTGCCTTGCCCCATCCAAAGCGTTGATTAATTGTGAAAATAGCCCGCCTGCTAAGCGTGGCAAGAAAATAACTGGGCATTGACGCGAAGACAAGGAGCGAGCGCCCAATTTATCCGTGGCTAACTTGGCTGCTTTTTTGCCCACTAATGCTGCTGCGTCTAAATCTTGTGCATCTAGTGCTGTGGTATATTCATAGCCTGTTTGCATGTCTTTGTTTTGCTTGGCAATCACACTGCAACTCAGCGAATGTTTGGCGCCTTTTTGTACGCTCATCATACCGTTTGAATTGGCATACAAGCCCTCACCTTGAAAACTAGACACTTCGGCGCCCTCAGAATTGGCAATTTGATTTTGCTCTAATGCGGCAGCCTCGCATTCGGTAGCCAACTCAATACTATGCTCAGGGTCAAGTGCCCAGGGATAATACCTGTCCAAATCTGGCACATCAAAAGCCATCAATTCTTTTGGCGCCAACCCATTAAATGGGTCGTCTTGTGTGTATTTGGCGATTAAACAAGCCGATTCGATGGTGTTCATAATGCCACTCTTGCTCAAATCCACACTTGAGGCATGCCCTTTTGAGTTGCCCATATAAACATTAACATCAAAGCTTTTGTCTAGCTGATATTCCAGCGTTTCGACCTTGCCTAAGCGGACTGCTGTCGATACGCCAGAACTGGCACTGATGGAAATCTCATAATCAGTAATCTTATGTTTTTTTAATAAATCTATGGCTAATTGTGCGCTGTTTTCTAATGACATATACTTTAAAAGGTTAGAGGATCAAAATTTGTTGGTAGTGGGTGTTTTTATCGGCATGCTACTAGGCGTTTGATGCATTTGCATATTAGCATGGCTAGCACCTTTAATCAACATATTAACTGGCATCCATAATGCCGCAACACCTAGTCCAATAATCATCAGCCCTGAGGCTTTTCTAATCATCGGTTTTTGTACAAACCGTGTTAATTGTGTTGACAAACTTGCCATTAGCAATAAACTTGGCAATGTTCCCAACCCAAATGCCAGCATAATCATACCCCCTTGCGTTGCAGAGCCAGAGACAATTGAAAAACTCAGTGCACCATAAACCAAACCGCATGGGATGCCACCCCATAATAATCCTGTAAAAAAGGCACTTTTTAAATTTCTAATGGGTAAAAAGCGTTTTGTTAAAGGTTGTAATATTGCCCAAAACTTTGTGCCAATTTTTTCTAATCGTTGGATACCAGATGACCAGCCAGCAATATACAAACCTACCATCACCATTAAAATACCTGAAAATATTCTAAGACTTCTGTCAATCATGCCCATTTGTAATGATTGGGTTAATAATGCGCCGATTAGACCAAATACAGCCCCCATCAACACATAACTAAGCACTCTGCCTAAATTGTAGTTAAGGTGAAATAACGCCACTTTTTTAGGATTGGCTCTAACATCCACATCCAAGCCGGCAGTCAGCATGGCAACGATACCACCACACATTCCCAAACAATGCACACCCCCTAATAACCCCATTAAAAAAACGCTGATCAAAATATCCATTAAACCTTACTCCTCACCATTGCGTACAACTTCGAGCAGATGAATGCGGCGAGAATCTGTCTTTAATATTTTAAAATTAAATCCTTGCAAGGTAATCTCATCCATTTGTTCGGGCAATCGAGTAAAGCCACTAATCACAAAACCAGACACCGTATCAATATTGTCCACTGCTAATACCACCTTAAAAAACTCATTAAATTCTTCAATTGGGGTACTGGCTTTGAGCAAATAACGCCCATCGCCAAAATCAATAATATTGTCCTCTTCTAAATCGTGCTCGTCTTCAATTTCGCCCACAATCTGCTCCAACACATCTTCTAACGTAACCAAGCCGGCAATTTCGCCGTATTCGTCCATC
>JAJRPY010000158.1 GCA_024280535.1 Gammaproteobacteria bacterium
TGGGCCAAGGGGTTATGTTCTTGGGTTAGCGTATAAACCAAAATTCTATGATATTTCGCCTTCTATTCTGGTAGAAAAATATAATGATTTTTAGCAAAGCTGTGTCTCTTGACTGTCTTCATACTCCGAGATAAACCGCTGATTTACAACGTTATACAACCCAGATCCACCAACAATAGAAAATAAAACAGAGGAAGTAACCCTTGAACAAACAACAGCTCGTCGCCAAAATTTGGGAATCTGCCAATCAGATGCGCTCAAAAATCGAAGCCAACGAATACAAAGACTACATTCTAGGCTTTATCTTCTACAAATACCTATCCGAGCAACAAATCGCCTTTGCCAAACAACAAGGCATGAGCGATGCCGATATTGCTAATCTAAATGAAGATGATCAAGAAACCCTCAAATACATTCAAAAAGACCTCGGTTATTTCATCAGCTACGACAATCTATTTAGCACATGGTTAGCGCAAGGCAGTGATTTTGATGTGTCTAACGTGCGTGATGCCTTATCAGCATTTGAACGTCTCATCCATAGCAACCACAAAAAACTGTTTGATGGTATTTTTAACACCTTACAAACAGGCTTGAGCAAATTAGGCGAAAGCGCTGCCAAACAAACCAAAGCCATTCGTGATCTATTGCAACTGATTAAAGAAATCCCTATGGACGGCAAGCAAGATTACGATGTGCTGGGCTTTATCTATGAATATTTGATTGAAAAATTTGCCGCCAATGCGGGAAAAAAAGCGGGCGAATTTTACACCCCGCATGAAGTCTCGCTGTTAATGTCAGAAATCGTCGCCCATCACTTAAAAGATCACAAAGAAATCAAAATATACGACCCAACATCAGGCTCGGGTTCATTGCTGATTAACATCGGCAACAGCCTCGCTAAACATATTGAGGGTGAAAACAACATAAAATACTATGCCCAAGAGCTAAAAGCCAACACCTACAACCTCACCCGTATGAATCTGGTCATGCGCGGCATTATTCCTGAAAACATCGTCACCCGTAACGGCGATACCTTAGAGGAAGACTGGCCATTCTTTGATGAAAACGATCCCATAGGCACATATGATCCCTTATATGTGGATGCCGTGGTTTCCAACCCGCCGTATTCGCAACAATGGAATCCCGAACATAAAGACAGTGATCCCCGTTACGCCCGCTTTGGACTTGCTCCTAAAACCAAAGCCGACTATGCTTTTTTATTGCATGATCTGTATCACTTACGCCCGCACGGCATCATGACTATTGTGCTACCACACGGCGTATTGTTTCGAGGTGGCGAAGAAGGGCAAATCCGTAAAAACCTGATTGAAAATAATCACATTGATGCCATTATCGGCCTGCCTGCCAATATCTTTTTTGGCACAGGCATTCCGACCGTTATCCTCGTGCTACGCCAACAGCGTGATAATAACGATATATTGATTATTGATGCCAGCAAGCACTTCACCAAAGTGGGCAATAACAACAAACTGCAAGCCTCCGACATCAAGCGCATCAGCGACACCGTGATAGCGCGTGAAAACCGCCCCCATTATTCACAAGTAGTCAGCAAGCAAACGATTCGTGATAACGACTACAACCTTAATATTCCACGTTATGTCGATTCATCCGAGCCAGCTGAAAGTTGGGACTTACACGCCACCCTGCTTGGTGGTATTCCGCAAGGTGAAATTGATGCCTTAGGTGAATACTGGCAAGCCCTACCCGCCTTACAACAAACGCTGTTTCGTCAAAAAAATGCACAGTATGCTGAGCTAAAAATAAACCATGACCAGCTAAAACAACACATCACCCAACACCCCCAAGTGCAAGATTTTGTGCAAGGTTTTAGCGATGCCTTAAACGGTTTTGATCAACTGCTTGTTACCCAGCTTATTAGCAACGGGCAAGATGTTAATCTAAAACAGCAAGAGGAGGCTTTAAGCCGTGAATTATTCAAGCGCTTGCAACCCATCGCTCTTATTGATAAATACCACGCTTATCAACTGCTCAATAATCAGTGGCAAATCATCAATAATGATTTAGAAATCTTACAAACCGAAGGCTTTGCCGCCAGTAAACAGGTAGACCCAAATTTGGTTAATAAAAAAGTCAAAGGCAAAGACACCGAAGTACAAGACGGCTGGTGTGGGCATGTATTGCCCTTTGAGTTAGTGCAAGTCACGCATTTAAAAGAAGAACTGCAAGCCCTAAGTGATAAGCAAAACCGCGTGGCGGAAATTAGCGCGGAAGTGGAAGCGATACTGGAGGGCTTGAGTGAAGAAGACAAAGAACGCGACAGCATCAAAGAGAATGGTGACGGTTTTATCAACGCCGCTGTGATTAAAGAAGCCAAGTTATTTAAAAGCGAAGTAAAACAAAAGGGCGTATTTAAAGAAGACAGCTATGAAGCCAGTATTTTAAAGGTCGATAAGCTCATCAGCGAAGAAAAAGCCCTCAAAAAAGCCATTAAAACCGACAGTGAAGCCCTGCACCTCAACACCAAAGCCACCATTGAAAGTTTAAGCGATGAACAGGTGAATAAATTGCTCGAACTGAAATGGATCACGCCCTTATTAACCGAACTAAGCCAACTGCCTACGGCAATCATTAACGATTTAACCCGCAAACTGCAAAACCTCGCCGATAAATACGCCACCACCTACGCCGATATTGACAACACCATTAAAACCACCGAGCAAAGCCTTGCCACCATGCTAGATGAACTCACAGGCAATGAATACGACCAGCAAGGTTTGGCAGAGCTAAAAAACTTATTGACGGGGCAAGGGGAGACTTAAATGAGTGAACTAAGCGCAAACAGTAAAACGCCTGCGATTCGGTTTGAGGGGTTTAGTGGCTGCTTACATAAGCACCACTTAGGCAGTTTATGTTTAATTGGTGATATAGACCATAGAATGCCACCTACTACCAGTAACGGAATTCCCTATGTAATGACAGGGGATTTTATTGGAATTAATGAACTTGATTTTGATAATGCTAAATTAATATCAATTGCGGATTATGAACAGCTTTCAATTAAAATCAAACCCGAAAAAGGTGATATATTATTTGCACGCTATGCTTCTGTTGGAGCGGTTAGATATGTTGAAACAGATTTAAAATTTACGATTTCATACTCATGCGCGATAATAAAAAATGATATTTCAAAAAGTGATGCTAGATATTTATTTTACTTGTTGCAATCAAATACTGTTCAATACCAAATTGAGTTATCAATAAATACTGGTTCACAGAGAAATATAGGTATAGATTCTTTAAATAGATTAGAAATATATCTAGCAAATAAAAAAGAACAAACCCAAATAGGCAATTTCTTCCAACAGCTTGATCGCCTGATCGCCCAGCATCAGCAAAAGCACGATAAGCTGCGATGCGTTAAAAAAGCCCTACTCGAAAAAATGTTCCCCAAGCAAGGCGAAA